>JAIRRX010000024.1 GCA_031255755.1 Prevotellaceae bacterium
TAAGATGCTTTCCAAAGAAGTTTAATATCCACCGTGCTTTATATAAAATTTCAAAGAAACCTTTATTATGTTTAAGGCTGTTTAATTTCGTTTTCTTTTAAATTAATTCGGGATTTATATCTTGCTAAAACATTAAAACTGAAAATAAATGAACGGCTGTACATCGCTGCTTTTGATTTGTATAATTAAATATATCAATATAATCATGACAACCGCTTTAAAAATTAATGAAGTGTTGACGAATTTATTTTTGAAATAATTTTCTGTTTTTGCGGGCAAAAAGTGCAAAACATATCCGATAAGAATGAACATGAATACAAATTTATATCCCGACAGCATTTGCCAGATAATTTGCGGTTGAAAATTACCGAAAATTTGAGACAGCATCGTGCTGCAATCTTCAAGAGACGTATTGCGGAAAAATATCCACGCAAACATTACAAAATGAAATGTAACAAGTACTCCAATACGCCTGCGCCATGCGTTTGGCTGCGATATTTTGCTTTTGCCGATATTAAAAACAAATCCGAAAAACTTATGCACGGCAAGAGCCATTCCGTGCAATGCTCCCCAGATAATAAAATTCCAGTTTGCTCCGTGCCAAAGCCCTCCGAGCAGCATGGTTATAAACAGATTAATATATGTTCTGATTTTTCCTTTGCGATTTCCGCCAAGCGAAATATAAAGATAATCGCGAAGCCATGACGACAGCGAAATATGCCAGCGTCTCCAAAATTCCTGAATGGAAGCCGATTTATAAGGCGAATCAAAATTAATATTGAATTTGAAGCCAAGCAACAACGCTATGCCTATTGCCATGTCGCTGTATCCTGAAAAATCACAATAAATCTGCAATCCGTAACCGTATATTCCGAAAAGATTTTCTATACCTGAATAAAGCGATGGATTTTCAAAAATTCTGTCAACAAAATTTACGCCTATATAGTCGGATATTATTGCTTTTTTGAATAATCCGCACATAATAAAGTAAATGCCTGTGCCAATCATTTCGCCGGTAATTTTCAACGGCTGACGTATTTGCGGAATAAAATCGCGTGCGCGAACAATTGGTCCTGCAACTAACTGTGGAAAAAACGACACAAAAAAAGCATAATCCAGAATATTGTTTAACGGTTCAACATTTCGCCTGTAAACATCTATCGTGTAACTTAACGATTGAAATGTAAAAAATGATATTCCGACAGGCAAAAAAATGTCAGATGGTTGAAAATTGCCGTTTACCATTTCCGCAAACGCCGTACCGAAAAAATTGAAATATTTAAAATAAGCAAGTAATCCAAGTCCGATACATACGCTGGTTGCAAGAAATATTCGCCGCAGATACTTTTTTGTAGTGCGAGCAATCCATTGAGCCAGCAAAAAATCGCTAACCGTAACTATTCCGAGCAGGAAAAAATAAAATCCGCTGCTTTTATAGTAAAAATAATAAGAAAAAAGCGTAACAAAAATAAGTCGAGGAGTAGTACGTTTTTTCAATGCCGTGTAAGCAATTACAAAAGCAAAAAACAAAAACATGAAAAACCCGCTGTTGAAAATCATCGGTTCGTTTGGGTTGTAAACAAACAGTGATTTTATCTTTTCCAAATCAAAACCGAGATTATCAAGCCAGTTATTCATAACAGTTCATTACATGTTTGTTATAGCCTGCAATCAGCGCTTCGTAGAGTAAATTACCCTGAAGCGCATAACCATCAATTATAAAATGTAATTTGTCTTTTTGATAATACTTTCCGTTCATCCAATTTTGACATGAATGTTGTTCGCCGCCCGTGATATTGAACAAATCCCAGCAGGCGACATTATGGTCGGCGGCAAATTGCATGATTGTAGATGCAACATGCTTTGTATTTTTATTTTCTGCTACTGATATAACTTTACGGTTTCTGCGTCTGCGGGCGCGGCTGTAAGTTGTTTTAAAAGTTCCTGGCGGCGTTGTGTACAGAATTGCCGCATCCGGACATGAAATTTGCAAAAGCGAAAAAAGATTTTTCTGCATTTCGTAATGATGTGATGAATCGTATCGACCAAGACCTTCATTTGTGCCGAGAGAAATTATAATTAAATCAGGGTTTAATTTATTTATTTCATCAATATATTTATCATTTGTAAAATTTTTACTTGTTGCTCCGTTAATACCCATGCAATGGCAAATAATTCCGGGCAAGCCGTTTTCTTCAACTATTCCGCTGCTTTTATATCCTTCAATAAATCCTGTTGCCGCATTACCGAATATTTCGGTTAATCGAAAATTGAATGCAGGCGTAAATTCATGACTGCGGACGTGAGAATCGCCTATATGAACGATGCGAACAACAGGTTTCTCAATATTTTTTATATTGCGAATCATCATCAGTTTGTCAAAAAATGCAGACAGACTGCAAGTAGAATCAAGTATAATATTTGGTTGTGTTCCCGTAAAAGATGCGGGCAAAACTGTTTCGGCATCAATGTGCAGCGATTTGATTTCATCATCGCTGTCCAAATCCGAATTTGAAAAAAGAAATCCTGTACCTGCTATTAAAAGAACATTCAGCAGAATTAAAAATTTGATTTTTGATTTAACGGACAACTTCATACTATTGTTTCAATTTGTTATATTTCTTCTTTTCGATATATTTTTCTTTTGCATATTCAAATGCTTCAAACAGATGTTTTGCAACCTGTTCTCCGCCTCGTATGTTTATATGAGTATAGTCGGAATTGGCTTTTGGCGGTTTTGATTTTACGTATCCCATCATTCCGCCGTCAAGTTCCATAGCTTCTATCAGATTCCAGAAAGCGATACCACATTCGGATGCAATTTTTTGCTGGGTTACCAATAAACTTTTTATTCCGGGCATCGTTATCATTTCACCGTTGATTTTTGCAGCGCGGTCGCCGACACTTATCAGCATAATATCGCTGTGCGGAAGGTTGTTGCGAAGATGCTTTATAACGCCTGTCATCGCTTTTTGATAATAGTCGTATTTTGTTTGTGTTTTTGTAGCTACATTCAAACCATACTGCAATATTATCAAATCGTAACTTCTTAACTTGTCAAAATCTTTCAGTGTTTTTTCGGGAATGGATTTAATATTTTCACCCGAAACACCGCGAAGCGCATAATTATCAACAACAATTCCTGTATTTTCATTATCAAGAGTTACGCCGAAAAAGCGAGTATTTACACCGACATTGTTAACGGTAATTCTTATATGACCTATTTGTCCGTTAACGGTAACTTTCTGAATGTTACTGCTGCCTTCAACCGTATGCTGCTGGGTTAATTTACGGTTAACCGTTGTTGTAAATTTCAAATTGCCATCGGTAATAAAATAAAATGATGCGGTAGAACATGTGTCAACCACTTTTCCCGAATTTATACGGCATGAAAATGTTGCAGTTGCATTTTCGTAAGGAATAAAATAATGACCGGAAATTCCCTGTTTGCTGCGACTGAAAATACTGTCGGTAAGGCAATGTTCTTCCCATCCGCTTGCAGAAGTAAGTACGGTAGTTCTGAAACCTGCGGTAATGCAGTTAACAGGAACAAATCCTACGCCTTTTCCACCGTATTTCTGTTGAAATAAATTGCGTAACGAACCTGTAAGCAAATCGCCTTCGATAAACGAATCGCCGAAATACGCAATACGTATCTGACGGTTGTTTGCTTCCAAAGCATCGTAAAAATGGCTTAATGCGTTTTGTTCGGCAGAATAATCGTTAATACATATTATGCCTGTTTTGCATGTATCTATAAATTTGGGAATTATTGGAACAACAGTATCCTGTTCAACCGTATCGACAATCGTTTTGTTGTTGCGAATATCAGCAAGAACATCTGCTTTTTTCATTTCAAAACCATCAATATTAAACGCGGGAATCAGCGAAAGCAATAATGTTCCGGTAACAACAAGAGACGTAAATATCAACACTTTATTTATTTTATTATCAATCATCGCAGCATAAAAACGCACAAAGATATAAAATATTGTTGTATAATTTAAAGTAATAAGCGAATTACAGATACAATAAATGCGACATGATTGCAAAAAGCCGAATAAATCTGCGCCTGTCCGAAAAGCAATGCAGGTTTTGGAAGCCATCAATAAACTTTTTTAGAAAGCAGCCCGTCATTGCGAGCGTCAGCGAAGCAATCCAGTGAAAAAAGGAAAGGCTAATGCAAAATCTGGATTGCTTCACCCTCACGGGTTCGCAATGACGTACTAAAACGAAAAATCAAGGGCTTCGCCGAACTCCGCTGCTTCGGTTGCTTCGCTCATTCCTCGCAATGACGACTACATTATAAATGATTTTCGGAAGATATTTTTTTACACTTAATAATCAATAACAAAATATAACAAATATTTACTTCTAATAAAATTATTAAAATTTATTTCTTGCCTCTCTTCTCAATCGTTGACATGTAATAGGTTAAAAATCCGACTCCGTCCATTGTAGGCTCGTTAGTCGAAAAATCGCCATGGTCATCGTGATATACAAACTTGTCGACAGGTTGCATTTCTGCATATTCGTCGGCTTCGTTCATTACAACTCCGTACAATGCATTGAAAATACTTGCCCTGACAGGTCCATCAACCAAACCGCCGTCAATTTTTCCATTCATTAGTTGATTGTATATGGCATGAACGTCTTCGGGCGTATTTCCCCATTCGGGCAATCCGCAAATCATGCTTGTTCCCCACGGGTTACAGCCAAACAGCCAATCAAGTAACGATGATTCAAGTTCATCGTATGTATTGTCGCCGGAAAGTTTTTTATACAGTTCGATATGAGTAAGCATGGCTGCCACATAATTATTTGAACACCAGATAAACGGTATTCCAATATTGAAAGGATTTTGTTTTGCGCGTTCGGCAATAATATCAATAGCTTCTTTCATATAACCTTCAAATTCGGTTTTGCATGTTTCGTCCACCAATTCCGCAACTCTGTAATGTCCTATGTTGACAAAAGGATACCATTGATAATGTCGCGCCGTATCGTTTAAAATCCATGGAATTACCGGTTCCTGTTTGCCATAATTTGCCGCGTCTTCGATATAATGTATATTTCCTGTTGTAGCTGCAAGTTCTGTAGCTGCAAGTTCCATATCATCAACATAATTTTCTTCTTCGTAATGATATGGCGCAGTTCCAGGAGCAGTCGGTGTTGCTCCCGGTTTTGACACTCCATAATCGTATGCTTCGACTGCTTTTTTTGCTATAATATCAGCATATTCGGGATAATAAGGTTGTAAAATGCGAGAACCGAGCGCAAATGCCGAAGCAAACTTTCCTGCGATAGAAGAAACGCCTTCGGCTCTGTTTTTATGTTTGAAAAGACCTTGAGGCTCGCCTGTAACATAGTAAACAGGACGAATATTAGCGCCCTTGCCATAATTGACAGTGTCATGCGAAGGAATACGGAAGCCTTTATGGTCGCGGTCGTCTGCAATTTGAGCAAACATCATATTTTTTTGCGGATTCATTTTTACAAGCCAGTCCATTCCCCACTTTGCCTCGTCCAGAATATCAGGAATACCGTTTGCGCCCTGCAATCCCATTGCATCATATTTATCAGTCCATACTTCGGGATTATGCTGATAAGCCAGAAGCATTGTATATACGGCATTTGCCGAAGTCGTAACATATTGCAACTGGTCGGCAGCATCGTGCCAGCCGCCTGTAACATCAATCATTTTGCCTTCAAGCGTCGGATGATATATTATAAATCCGTCATTTTGATGACATTTTTCATTAATATACGGATTGAATCCGCATCGCTGCTGACGCATGTATTTCAACAGAAAATCGGATGCTCCGTTGTAAAGATTGTAACCTATTCGGAAGTATGCTGATTTTATATTGTCGGCAGAAATGTAATAAGTTCCATTATCGGTAAAATCGCTGAAATCCAGTCGTGCGGTATGTTTAAATACACTCCATTCGCCTGTCTGATTAATATTATCGTAAGTTTTCACTGTTTTTCCGCTTGCCGAATCGCAAATTGAAAACTGTTTGATTTCGGCATCGCCTTTCGTTATGAAAACTGCTATTTTTGTGGCTTCGGGATAATATCCCATTTGGTTTATGCGAATCCATGTGCGTTCGTCAAAGCGGTGCGAACACGATGCAAGCATAATTGCTGCAACCGAAAGTAAGAATAATATTTGCTTCATATAAAAAGTGTGTGTTTATTTAACATATCAAAATGCAAATTTATTTAAATATTCTGAATTTGAAATATATTTTATAAAAAAGACATAATATCACGAAAACAGCGACATGTTTTTTGTTGTATATCTTAAATAAAACATACTAATATTTATTACCATTATACAATCATTACTTACAAAGTGAAAATTATTAATTTGTTTTTCGACATAAATAATTATCTTTACGGCATATTTTGAATATCAATTAAAATTTACAGCCATCAACGACAGTTTTTTAAAAATAGACAACCATACGCAAAATTTCATCAAACAAAATGTTGATACCGATTCACATTTGCTTGCATTAACAGCAAAACAAAATTCAAAAATAAATATCCGCTTTGCACTTGAACAGATTGCCGCACGCAGACAGGCGAAAGAAAAAATACCTTCGTGGAGCGTGAATTACAAACTTATTTTTCCGCCTAAAATATCTGTGGAGCAGTCCTCGTCTGAAACAACGGCAAAATACAAGGCAGAGTTGTGTAAAGGTAAAAAATTTGCAGATTTGACAGGCGGCATGGGTGTTGATTTTTCGTTTATTTCGCAAAATTTTAACCATGCGTTTTATGTCGAAAAAGATGAATATCTGTCAAAACTTGCCAAACATAATTTTGATGTTTTAGGTTTGAAAAACGTAGAAATTATAAACTGTGACAGTAATATGTTTCTTGAAAATACTGCACATCTTGACTGCATTTATATTGACCCGTCACGGAGAAATGCAAAGGGTAAAAAAGAAATTTTGCTTGAAAACTGTTCGCCGGATATTTTGAAGGTCAAAGATATTATTTTGCAAAAATCCGAAAGTGCGCTGATAAAACTTTCGCCTGTTTTTGATATTACTGAACTTGAAAGAAAACTGGACAATATCAGACAGATCCATATCATAGCGGTAAAAAATGAATGTAAAGAACTGCTTGTGAAAATGGAAAACGACCGCGCCAAAAATGATATTGAAATTGTATGCGTAAATATAACAGACAGTGACAGGCAGATTTTTTCGTTCAAACAGACAGATGAAAAAAATATTGAATACGATTTTGTGCAAAATCCTCAAAAATATTTATACGAACCTAATGCAGCTATTCAAAAATCAGGAGGATTAAGAAGTTTTACTCAAAAATTTAATCTGAAAGTGTTAAATACAAACAGCAGGATTTATACTTCCGATATTCATATAAAGAATTTTTGCGGAAGAATTTTTGTAGTTGAAAATGTATTTCCATTTAATAAAAACAATTTGAAAAACAGTCTGAAACACATCAAAAAAGCAAATATAACAGTTCGTAACTTCCCTTTATCTGTCGCTGCTTTACGAAAAACGTTAGGCGGCATATCCGAAGGCGGCGATATTTATCTTTTTGCAACAACTCTTTTTGACGGCAGCAAAGTCATCATCCAATGTCGTAAGGATATTTAATATCAGTCAGAAACAAGCCTTTTGCAGCAACCGATTTTCCTGCGCAACATCTGTTTTTCATTTCTATTATTTTGCAGAAATCATCAACAGTGATGCGCTTTTTCCCGACATCAAGCAACGTTCCGACTATCGACCTTACCATATTTCGCAAAAAACGGTTTGCAGTAACTGTAAAAATCAGTTTGTCGTTTTCTTCACGCCACACCGCTTCCGTGATGATGCAGTTGTTTGTTTTTACATCCGTATGCAACTTGCTGAAACTTGTGAAATCCGTATAGTCAAAAAGTTTGTTTGCCGCTTTGTTCATTAAATCAATATCAACATTTCCAGTCAACAGCGCAGAATATAAAATATTGAACGGATTTTTATCCCGATGCATGTAATAGCAATATGTTCGCGATACTGCATCAAACCGCGCATTTGCGTCATCATGAACTTTTTTGATTTTTTTTACAGCAATACTTTTGGGCAAAATGGAATTTAACCTGTACAAATACAAAGACTGATTTTGTTCGAGATTTTCGTCGGAGCAGTCGAAATGTGCAACAAAAAAACTTGCATGAACGCCTGTATCGGTGCGCCCTGCTCCTGTGGTTTCGATTTTCTGACAAAAACAAACTGTTAACGCATTATCAAGCGTAGCCTGTACTGTATTAGCATTATGCTGAATTTGCCATCCGTGAAAATCGCTTCCATCGTATGAAAGTTGAAGAAAATATCGAGCCATATATTTTATTTATTTTGTTAATCTGTTACTTCACTATTCAATGTAAACCGTTCAACAAGGTCGTAAAATTAATTATAAAAATGTTAGAAACAGTGTTTTTGTTTTATGCAGTTAATTTGTGGCGTTTTTTGAGTCTGGTTTGACCATGTATTTACAAACTGCACATGAAAAACTTAATGAGTTTTTACTTCATTCTGCATAAATTCAACATTTTCCACTGTTTTTGTTTTGCTTTTATAACTTGTGTCAAAGGTAAGGATTTTTTCCGAATCAATCTGTTTGAATGACTTTAAATACTATTCAACTCTTCATCGTTTTTATGTAAAATGTTCAAAAGAAATTTCACATAACGTATTTTTTTAAAATAAGTTTATTGTCTTACAACAAACATATTATTTGGAATGACAACCAAAATTATTTGAAGATTTTGACATATTACCCAACCGAAATTGACAAGCAGTAATTGTATATAATATTAATAATCCGTCTTTAACGATTTTAATATTATGTTTAATGAGCAGTTTTATTAATGATAAAGAAATGAAAAAATCAATCCTGTGTTTTGAGTAATGAAAGACGACAAACGAGAGCGCAAAACAAAAATTTTCAGATGATTTTTAAATTATCGAATATTTATCATGGATTTAAATTATTTTTATGTAAATTTGCATAATAATATTATCTAATAAAAATCTAAATAAAAAATTATGAATAATTCTATTTTTAAGTTTGAACGTCCGCAAAATGAACCGATTTACGGATATTTACCACAAAGCGATGAACGCAAAAAATTGAAAGAAGAATTGAAACGTCAATCTTCATCAACAGTTGAAATTCCCCTGATAATAGGCGGGAAAGAAGTAAAAACAGGCAACTTGGGAAAAGTTGTAATGCCTCATGACCACAGTCATGTTCTTGCAATTTATCACAAAGCCACAAAAGAAACAGTAGAAATGGCAATAAATGCCGCACTGGAAGCAAAAAAGGCATGGGCAAATCTGCCGTGGACGGAACGTGCAGCCGTATCGCTGAAAATTGCCGAACTGATTTCAAAAAAATATCGCTACCTGTTGAGCGCCGCTACAATGCTCGGACAAAGCAAAAATCCATATCAGGCAGAAATAGACTGTCCGTGTGAAGCAATAGACTTTTTGCGATTTAATGCATATTTTGCCTCAATGATTTACGAAGACCAGCCGAAATCCGAAAGTTCACATCTTGACAGACAGGAATACAGACCTCTCGAAGGCTTTGTTTATGCAATTACTCCGTTTAATTTTACTGCAATCGCATGCAATCTGAACATGGCGCCTGTGATTATGGGAAATGTTACAATATGGAAGCCGGCAACAACCGCTATTCTGTCAAATTATTACCTGATGCAGATTTACAGAGAAGCCGGACTGCCCGATGGAGTTATCAATTTTATACCCGGACAGGGAAATATTATAAGCGATGTGATATTTAATCATAAAGCGTTTTCAGGAGTGCATTTTACAGGTTCTACATCAACATTTGACAACTTTTGGAAAATCATAGGAAACAACATAGGAAAATACGGTACATATCCTAAAATTGTCGGCGAAACAGGCGGAAAAGATTTTATCTTTGTTCACAATTCTGCAAACGTTGAAGAAGTTGCAGCAGCAATGGTTAGAGGTTCTTTTGAATATCAGGGGCAGAAATGTTCGGCTGCATCTCGCGCATATATTCCAAAATCAATATGGAACGACCTGTTGCCTATATTAAAAGATATGATATCAAAAATAAAAACAGGCGACGTGTGTGATTTCCGAAATCTTATGAATGCCGTTATTGACGAAAAATCGTTTGATACCATAATGTCGTATATTGAAAAAGCAAAAAAATCGGAAGATGCGGAAATTGTTATCGGTGGCGAAGGCGACAAAACGAAGGGATATTTTGTTCAACCAACGATAATACGTGCGCATAATCCGCATTTTGCAAGTATGGAAGAAGAAATTTTCGGTCCCGTGCTTACCGTTTATGTTTATGACGATGATAAATACGAAGAAACTCTTGATATATGCGATAAAACATCGCCGTATGCGCTTACGGGAGCATTGTTTGCAACCGACCGTTACGCAATTCGCAAAGGCGAAGAAATGCTGAAATATGCCTGCGGCAATTTTTATATAAACGACAAGCCAACGGGAGCAGTTGTAGGACAGCAACCTTTTGGAGGAGCGCGCCGTTCGGGAACAAACGACAAGGCAGGTTTTCACACAAACCTGATGCGCTGGGTTAGCCCGCAAGCAATTAAAGAAACGTACAATCCGTCCGTACAGGTAGATTATGCTTATATGAACGAAGAGTAACAAATTAAAAATGTAGAAGACATAGTGAAAATCGAATTTACAGTTGGAATTTTGAGTATAATTCAGAAAAATTTTCATTATCTACATGGAAAGAAAACAGTATTCCAAATTGAAGATTAGCGGTTCTTTACAACGAGCCGTTAATCTTCAATCTTAATATTATAAACTATAAAATGTTATGACAAAAATTATTTTTTCGGTATGTATTGCGGCTTTGTCAACAAGTGTATTTGCACAGCAGCGACTGCGCGATTACGGAATTGAATACGGCATTTTTAAAACAGGGAAAAACAATGCTATTACGGATGTTGCTGGCGTAAAAGTAGGACATGTAACTTTAATTGAAGGTAACGATATTCGTACGGGAGTTACGGCAATTATTCCTCATGAAGGAAATGTTTTTCAGCAAAAATGTCCTGCTGCAATATATGCAGGTAATGGCTTCGGAAAGTTGACAGGCTATACGCAGGTTTGCGAACTCGGCAACATCGAAACGCCGATAATACTGACAAACACTCTGAGCGTTGCTCAGGCTGTCGATGGTATTGTTACTTACACAATCACCCGCGAGGGCAATGAGAATGTAAAGTCTGTAAACAGCATTGTCGGTGAAACCAATGACGGAGGATTGAATAATATTCGTAAACGGTACGTAACATCTCAACATGTTATTGATGCAATTACGGCAGCAAAAGCAGGCGCTGTTGCAGAAGGAAATGTCGGCGCAGGAACGGGAACTCAATGTTTCGGCTACAAAGGAGGAATAGGCACATCATCAAGAGTATTGCCTGCTGTTTATGGGAATTATACGGTTGGCGTACTTGTACAGTCGAATTTCGGCGGCATACTTGAAATCAACGGAGTGCAGGCAGGGAAAAAACTCGGACAGTACAGTTTCAAAAATGCCGTTGAAGACGATAATTATCTTAATCCCGACGGCTCGTGCATGATTGTTGTAATAACAGATGCTCCCGTTGATGCCCGTAATCTTGAACGAATGGCAAAACGAGCCATGCTCGGACTTGCAAAAACAGGAGGCATTGCGTCCAACGGCAGCGGCGATTATGTGATTGCACTTTCGGTTTGTAAAGAAAATTTGATTGATGAAAATACAAAATATTATACCCCTGTTCTTTTACATAACGATGCCATGTCTGCGCTTTTCGAGGCTGTAATTGAGGCTACGGCAGAAGCAATATGGAATTCGCTTTTCACAGCCAAAACCATGACCGGATTTAACGGCAAGGAAGTAAAAGCCCTGCCTGTCGATGAAGTTGTGAAAATGTTAAAACAAGATTTGTAGAATTTCTTAAATATATCTTTTTTGAAAATAATTTATAACATAGTCGTCATTGCGAGCGTTAACGAAGCAACCGAAGCGCAGCGGAGTTCGGCGTTAGCCAATCCAGATACTTATTGTTACTGGATTGCTTCACCACATAGCGGTTCGCAATGACAAAAAAAGAAACAAAGCCGATAGACTTTGTTTCTTTTTTGCAACAACAAGGCAGAACCTTGTTATTATTTCCGGCGTAGCGGGGTTTTGGCGTTATCTTGTTCTGTCTCGGCGCGATAATCATCTGCCGTTTGTGCAAAACCACCGACAGCCAGCCCCGCTGCCATTAATAATATAATAACTTGTTTCATAAATCAATCAGCCTGATTGATTACTCATCATATTCGTCAATAACATAGTCTATTTCAGCCCCTATAATACCGGGATATTCTCCTGCGCTTAAAATATTTCGAACCACATACATCCTAATGATACGGGTCTTCCACATAGTACTTTTCTCTCTTTTGTTCTCAATTTTGAATCTGTACCTTGCAATATACCCGTGTCCCGGAGTTACAGCTACCATATCTGTCAATCCACCTTGCAAAAAGCCGTGTACACTGCCCAAACCATCCACTTTGCCGATGTCTTCAAATTGGAAATAGGCATTAGCGCGTCCGGAAGTCGCATCATTAAAAGTATTGGTGCTGTGAAAATTATCGTCCGAGCCTATGTAAAAACCGCAATCAAACAAACGGGGAGTAATCACCGTATGCCCATTACTGCTATTGCGCATATTTACAGTCAGGGTACCTTTAGGCTTGGGTATCTGAACCTGTAAGGCGCTGCATCCCTCTCTTTTAACTTGTACATTAGCGGCACAATTCAATTTCTCCAGCAACGTGCATCCGCTTACATCCACAAACCATAACTTTTGGCATGCGCTTAGATCTAAACTCCTAAATTGATTGTTCTTACAATTTAATTTTCTCAAATTCGGCAAGTGGCTAACATTTAAACTACTTAATTTAGTATTATCACAACTTAAATCCGTTAAACTACGACAATTGATTAAATTAAGACTTGTCAATGGCGTATTGTTGCACTCCAA
>JAIRRX010000067.1 GCA_031255755.1 Prevotellaceae bacterium
ATATTTTGGAGACATAACTTCTTTTGCTGTATCCATTTTTATCGGCATGGAAATAATCTGATTTTGATATTGTGTTTTAAATATCCCTGTAATATATGAAGGCAACTCACTGTTATTTGTGATTTTTATTATCAATGTGTTAAAATCATTGTCATTCTGTCTAAGTATTAATTCTTTAACATGCAAATTTCCAATTGTTTTATTCTTCTGAATAGATATGTAATTTTTCATATTTGGAATCAAATCCTGATTGAAAATAAAATGAGGTTGAGATTGAAAATCGCCAATCCAGTTTGGTTCTTTTGATCTGTCGGCTAATTTATAAGATGAATTGCTCAATAAAAAATCAGCCAGTTTATACGCTGTAATGGTCATTCCCGAGTTAGTTAAATGCTGATTTTTTTAATTGGATTTTCTTACTATGTATGAAATACAATTAAATTATTTTCAATTCCTTACTGTGTTTGTCGGGGTGAGATGACTCGAACATCCGACCTCTACGTCCCGAACGTAGCGCGCTACCAACTGTGCTACACCCCGATTTTGGGCAGCAAAAGTATAAAAAAAATATGAACAATTATCATAAATATGAAAAAAACAGTAAATTTGTGCGTCAATGAAAAATTAATGAACGAAGATTTTTTGCAATTTATATGGCGATTTGGTTTATTTAATAAAGATTCGGCAAAAACTACCGATAATCAAAATATTACCATTCTGAATCTTGGAATAATAAACAAAGATTCGGGACCTGATTTTTTTAATGCAAAAGTAAAAATCGGCAAAATTATTTGGGCAGGAAATATAGAAATTCATATCAACGCTTCCGACTGGAAACGACACAAACATAACCACGACAAGTCGTATGACAATGTTATTCTTCATGTTGTAAAAAATGCCGATTGTGATATTTTTCGCAGCGACGGAAGTAAAATTCCGATTTTTAAAATACAATATGATTCTACGTTGGAAAAACGCTATGACGAATTATTGGCATCTAAAACATGGATAGCCTGCCAAAATTATATAAGCGATATGGAATTATTCAAAGTGAAACATTTTCTCAGTCGCATGATGGTCGAGAGGCTTGAACAGCGTTCGTCTCATATTAACAAAATACTGGCAGATACAAAAAATGATTTCAAAGAAGTATTTTATCGTTTGCTTTTTCGTTCGTTCGGCTTTGGCACAAATACTTTGCCATTTGAACTTTTAGCACAGTCAACGCCTATTGTGGCAATCAACAAACATCGTGATTCGGTTTTTCAAATGGAAGCATTGCTGTTTGGACAGGCAGGATTTTTAAACGAAGCGCCTGTTGATGATTATCAATCGCAATTACAGAAAGAATATAAATTTCTGCAAAACAAATTTGAACTTAAACCTGTCGAAAAACATTTATGGAAATTTATGCGACTTCGTCCTACAAACTTTCCAACGGTAAGAATAGCGCAACTGGCAAAATTTTTAACACAGACCGATGGACTGCTTGCCAAAATCATGGCATCTGAAAAACCTGATGAATTGAACAGTTTTTTTGAATTCAGCGCATCTGAATATTGGGATACGCATTATAACTTCGGAAAATCAACAAACAAGCGAATAAAATCATTTGGGAAAAAATCGGCAGAAAAAATTATAATAAACCTTGTTGCTCCTTATCTTTTTGCCTATGGAAAAGCCAAAGGAGAAGAAAGATTTTCGGAAAAAGCGTTTGATTTGCTCGAAATTATTCCTCCAGAAAAAAATAATATAATCACAGGTTGGAAAAATGCAGGAGTCAAAATTGAAAATGCCTTTTATTCGCAGTCGCTTATTCAGTTGAAAACAGCATATTGCGACAATAAACAATGCTTAAAATGTGTAATAGGAAAAAATATAATTGATAAAAAATAGATTGTTATCAATCCGTTAAAATCAGACAAAATTCGATAATATCATCTTGAAATCAGTTTGTTAGATAATACATTTCTGTTATATTTTAAGTTGAAATATGCGATATTCAAAAAAATATATAAATTTGTCGCAAAATTAAAAAAGAAGTTATGAAAAAAATATTTTTATTATTGCTTGCCTTTCTGTCATTATCGGCAAATGCCCAAAACAAAACTTTTCACGATTTTTCGGTAAAAACCATAGATGGAAATGATTTGTCGTTATCGAAATTTAAAGGCAAAAAGATTATGGTTGTGAATGTTGCATCCAAATGCGGACTTACGCCTCAATATAAACAATTACAGGCGCTGTTTGAAAAATATGAAGATAATAATTTTGTTATTATCGGTTTTCCTGCAAATAATTTCGGCGCTCAAGAACCCGGAACTAATTCGGAAATCAAAGAATTTTGCACAGCCAACTATGGTGTTACATTTCCAATGATGGAAAAAATATCTGTTAAAGGTGAAGATATTGCTCCTGTTTATAAGTGGATTACGCAAAAATCAGAAAATGGTAAGGAAGATGTCGAAGTTACATGGAATTTTCAAAAGTTTTTGATTGATGAAAACGGAAACTGGGTTAAGTCATTTGCACCGCGCACAAGCCCTGATGATGAAGAAATTATAAAATGGATTGAAAATAAATAAAGTTACTTCGGAATATTCCGTTTTATTTTATAAGATAATTTTCCATATCGCGAAATCCTGCGAGAAACTCTCGTACAGGCAAACGTTTTTTACCTGCCAAATGAATATCAAGAATATTTATAAATCCTCCGTTACATGCAATTTTCAAAAACGTTTTTCCATCTGATTTTAGTGTTCCGAAAGGTAAATTATGTTCCGTATTGTCATAAGCGGCAGAATAAATTTTGGCAGAAACGGTTTGTTTGTCAGAACCTGTAAATTCACACCAAGCAGCAGGATAAGGACTTAATCCGCGTATAAAATTGTAAATTTCTTCTGGTGTACGATCCCATTTTATTTTGCAGGTTTCTTTAAAAATTTTAGGCGCAGGTTTAAGATTTTTGTTTTCGGATTGTTGTTGCAAATCAATATTGTTACACGCAATGGAATCAACTGTTTTCAACACAAGCGCAGCGCCTGTTTTCATTAATTTGTCGTGTAATGTTCCTGCGTTGTCGCTGTGTTTGATTTCAACTTTTTCGGAAAAAATAATTTTTCCGGCATCAATTTCATTATTTATAAAAAATGTAGTAACGCCTGTAATTGTTTCGCCGTTTATTATTGCATGATTTATAGGCGCCGCTCCTCGATACTGAGGCAACAGGGAAGCATGAAGATTGAAAGTTCCCAGCGGCGGAATTTGCCATACAATTTCAGGTAACATGCGAAATGCAACAACAATAAAAAGTTCGGCATCATAATTACAAACCGCATTTAAAAATTTTTCATCTTTCAGTTTATAAGGTTGCAATACAGGCAAATTTACCGTTTGTGCATAAATTTTAACCGCCGATTGCTGCAATTTTTGTCCGCGTCCTGCGGGTTTATCAGGAACTGTAACAACAGCAACAACATTATATCCGTTTTCAACAAGTAACTTCAAAGGTTCAACTGCAAAATCAGGCGTTCCCATGTATATTATTCTGATATTTTTTGCCTGTGTTGTTACCATTTTATTTTCCTGATTATATATTCTACATGATTGCTTGTCGTTTTTATTTTTTCTAATTTTACAGTCAAAAGCCGCATTGCCGCTTTTCTGAGATATGAAATATTTGTTTTGAAAATTCGCAGTTCTATTTCGGGATATTCTTTAAGTTTTTCGTTCAATCCTTCGTTTTGTATTCCCCAAAGTTTTGATAAGAGTTTATCGTATTCATCATAATAAATTTCAATTTCGGATGTTTCGATTTTTTTTGATTTAATTTTGGATAAAAGATTATCAGTATCCGAATCGAATTTTGTCAGCAACTGCAATAATGTTTCCAAACCTGCATCAATACTGCTAAACACAGCAGGTTTATGATAACCTTTTTTATCATCTATTCTGAACAAACGTCTAAAAAATTGAGTATATTTGTCGGAATCAAACAAAGCCGAATCGGTAGTTGCCTTATTCATCAAAAATATTCCGAGAGGCAGGAATAATGCATCCGCAAACCACATTGCAAAAGCAACAGGAAAAACTCCCTGTACCGCCATTTTTTTTGTAATTGTAGTTAATATAAAATATGCTATAAATATCAGCAACGAGGCTACTGTTGGCATTCCCAAGCCGCCTTTGCGAATAATTGCGCCAAACGGAGCGCCTATCAAAAAAAAGATGAAACAGGCTATCGACAGCGTAAATTTGTAATGCCATTCTGCCTGAGCGGAAAGGATATTTTGTTCGTTAGATGTAATATCCGCAGTAATCATTGACATTGTTGAAAGCGTTGATGTTGATTTTTCCAGCGCATAGCGCAACGCTTCAACTTTTTGCTCACGCGAAAATTTATTATAAACCGAATCGGTATTCATTACATTCAACAACTTATTTTTAATTGCATCCTCATGCAGTAGATTTAAAGCGGTATCAATTTCCGTGCGATTGTCGAATGATTGCGACTGGCTGTATTCTGTCCAAAAATGATTGACTTTTGTTTCCTGAATTGCCGAAACAGAATCAACAATATGAGCAAGTTCTGTCGTTTTCATTGTTGTAGTTCGTCCTTTGAAAAGTTCGGCATCCGTGCGCTGCATTTTATTTACGCTTAAATCAACAATTAAAGTATGTTTGTCAAAAGTTCGCTTTTGAAATGCAAAATTATTATTATACTGAGTAAAATTAGACGATGTTGCATCTTCATACGAAACGCCGTTGTATAAAGTAACAATCATATTTTCATTTTCGGTTTTAATATAACCTGAATCCGCAACAATCAGCGCGATGTTACCTTTTCCTTCGGGATGCTGATAAAGCAGTATTCCCGTCATTTTATTGGTTTTAGGATCTTTGGTTGCTACTTTTATTACGTTGTCGTTAATTGCGCAAAAAACTCCGGGTATGATTTGAGCATCTGGGCGTTTTTGTCGTATATCCCAAAATACGCTGTAAATTTTCATCATTGCATAAGGCATCACATTGTCGGCAACATAAAACGCAAACATTGTAAAAAGAGCCGCCACAAAAAACATTGGTCGCAAAATTTTCACAAGCGACAGTCCTGCCGATTTCAATGCAAGAAGTTCATTGCTTCCGCCAAGATTGCCCATTGTCATTATTGATGCAAAAAGCATGGAAAGCGGCAATGCAAGCGGAATAACATTCAAAGTTGCCCAAAACATAAACTCGGCAATCACAGATGCATCCAAACCTTTGCCGACAATATCATCAATATAACGCCACAGCATTTGCATCAGCAGTATAAAAACCACAATACAAAAAGCCAGCGCCATTGGTCCTGCAAATGATTTCAATATGTGTATATATACTTTTTTCAAAAGAGCGATATTCTCAAATATTTTGCAAATTTAATTCTTTTCGGCAAAATTGGGGATTACTGATAAAAGTTTTTTAAAGTTTAGCGAATTCCAAATGATAAATAAACTGCGTTTGTTATTAAATATGCGAATCATATCTCTAAAAAATCATTGTTGAATTAATTTTTTTTATATCTTTGCAGAAAACATAAAATTAAAAATAAGATGAAAAAAATATTTTTATTATCAGTCATTTTGTTTGTCAGTCTGCAAACAAAGGCGCAGAATAAAACAACTGAACCGCAAGTGCTTGCCAATTCGGTTGTGTATGCATTGCCAAAGACATCAATAAAAATAAAAGTAGAAATAGAAAAGGAAACTTTTGTTGCAGGTCCTTATGCGCAATATGCCGAAAAATATTTGGGTATTGAAGTTGATACGCGCAATCACGAAAATTATTATATTAGACGAATAGAAATGATGCCGTTTCAAGAAGCCGATGCTGATGCTCTGTACACTGTTAATTTTGGGAAAATGAAAAATGCGCGAGCAAACTTTCTGGATTTATCATCGGAAGGCTTATTGTTTGCCGGAAATTACAAATACGAAGTAAATCTGTCTTCACGTTTTGTAACTGCTGCCGACCAGCAAACAAAGTTTTTGGATGCCACAGGTTCAAACTATACGGTTGAACGAGCCGTTTATTACGGAACAGTGAAAACCGACACGGGTATCGTTCAAGTGCCGATAGAACGCTGGCAAAAAACAGGAAAAAATACAGAAACCAAAGCTGCCGAAGTTGCTGAATTGATAAATACTTTGCGTCAAAAACGTATTGAAATTGTTACGGGTGAAAGCGACTTTACAGGCGAAGGTCTTACTGCCGTGCTTGCCGAAATACGAAAAATGGAAGCCGACAATATGTATCTGTTTACAGGAAAATCAACAAAAACAACAGAAGTACATTTTTTTGATGTAATTCCAAATGCTTTACAGATACAGCAATCGTATATAGCATTCAGATTTTCCGAAAAGCAGGGATTGTCGCCGGCAAACAATGTGAGCGGACGTCCTATAATTTTGACGCTGGAAAAAGAAACATCGTTGTATGCTGATGCAATGACGGATGCAGATGCCAAACGAAATAAAACGGAACTTATTTATTATCGAGCGCCGCGAATTGCAAAAGTAAGCCTGCTTGATGGCACAAATGTATTAATACAAGACCGTTTTCCCATTTACCAGTTCGGAAGTATATTATCAATACCCGCCGATTTACAAATGAAATAATATCAATTTTTAAAAAATCACAAATAAAAATCTTATAAAATTATGCAAACAAAAAAACAAGTTTCAATCGAAACACTGCAACCAAACGAAGTTTGGAAACATTTTTATGCGTTAACGCAAATCCCGCGTCCATCAAAAAAAGAACAAAAAGCAGCTGAATATTTACTTCAATTCGGTAAACAATTAGGACTTAAATCGGTTATGGATGAAATCGGAAATGTTATAATATCTAAACCTGCAACGGCAGGAATGGAAAAATGCAAGGGCATTATACTTCAAGCGCACATTGACATGGTGCCGCAAAAAAATCAAGACAAGGAACATGATTTTGAAAAAGACCCGATAGAAGCGTATGTCGATGGCGAATGGGTTACGGCAAACGGCACAACGCTGGGAGCTGATAACGGCATAGGAGTCGCAGCGGCAATGGCTGTTCTCGAATCAAAAACTGTTGAACACGGACCACTCGAAGTGCTTATTACAATCGATGAAGAAACAGGAATGACAGGAGCGAACAATCTTAGTTCCGAAGCGCTGAAAGGCGATATATTGATAAATCTTGATTCCGAAGATGAAGGTGAACTTTATATAGGTTGCGCAGGCGGCTTGGACGGAACATTTACTTTTGAATATAAAAAAGAAGAAATGCCCGAAAATTTTATTCCTGTGCAGTTAAATATTGCAGGATTTAATGGCGGACATTCGGGAATTGACATAATTCTCGGTCGTGCAAATGCCAATAAATTAATGTTTCGTCTTCTGAAAATGCTTGCAAACAAAATAGATGCGCGACTGGCATCAATCGAAGGAGGAAATATGCGTAATGCAATACCTCGCGAAGCAGTAGCCGTTATAGCAATAGAAAAAAGCAAAGAACAAGAATTGAAAAAAATTGTTGATCAATTCAGTGAAATAATTAAAGCCGAATATTCGATAACCGACCCAGATTTTGAAGTATCAATCGCAAAGGCAGAAAAACCGAAAGAAATTATTGACAAAACAACACAAACAGCGCTCATTGATGCTGTTTATGGCTGTCCGAACGGAGTTATACGTATGAGCGATAGTATGCCCGGTCTGGTAGAAACATCCACCAATCTTGCAATAGTGAAATCCGATTCGGATAAAATTCAAGTAAAATGTTTGATGCGCAGTTCTGTTGATACTGCAAAAATCGACCTGTCGGAAGCAATGGAATCAATCTTCCGTCAGGCAGGCGCAAAAACGAAATTTTCTGGCGGATACAGCGGCTGGAAACCGAATGTACAATCACCGATACTTGTTGTGATGCAGGAAACATATAAAAAACTTTATGGCAAAATACCCGAAGTTAAAGCAATACATGCAGGATTGGAATGTGGTATTTTTGGCGGTATTTATCCTAAATGGGATATGATTTCGTTTGGACCTACAATCAGGCATCCTCATTCTCCGAGTGAAAAAGTAAATATTGAATCGGTGGACAAATTTTGGAAATTTCTTATTGCAACACTAAAAAATGCACCGAAGAAATAAATTACCAAATCACATATAAAAATTGAAATGAAAGATAAGAGGATGTTTAAGTCCTCTTATTTTTTTGCGTGCTACGGAAAATATTAGCCTTATTTGGAACAGCATTTATAAATAATTTTCCGAAGAGTTATAATATTATTCGGAATGTTATTTCATATTATTGCATTTGTGTCAGTGAAAATATTAGGTCAAACTGTTAAAACAAGACAATATGTCATTTATCGACATGCTATAATTGCAATTTTCTGAAAAAATTTCAGTATTTTTGTCATAAATTACTTTGGCATACTTTCTGATTGTTTAATATGTCAAAAATCAAATTGAGAAAATTAAACATAAAACAAACAATATAAATTAATTTAAAATAATATTAATATGAGTAAACAAATTAACATTAAACCATTGGCAGATAGAGTTATAATTGAACCGAAAGCTGCCGAAGAAAGAACAGCAAGCGGGATTTATATTCCCGATACGGCAAAAGAAAAACCACAGCGCGGAATAATTGTTGCAGTTGGTAACGGCACAAAAGACGTTGTTATGGAAGTTAAAATAGGCGATGAAGTGCTTTATGGAAAATATGCAGGCACAGAGCTTAATATCGATGGCGTTGATTATCTTATAATGAAACAAAACGATATTTTAGCAGTAGTTTAATTCAAATCATTTTTTAATTATAAACATAAAAAATTATGGCAAAAGAAATAAAATTTAATATCGAAGCACGTAACCTTTTAAAAGAAGGTGTTGACATGCTTGCAAATGCAGTAAAAGTTACATTGGGACCAAAAGGTCGTAATGTTGTTATTGACAAAAAATTCGGTGCGCCGCAAATTACAAAAGACGGTGTTACGGTTGCAAAAGAAATTGAATCTGACGACCGTTTTACCAACATGGGTGCGCAAATGGTACGCGAAGTTGCTTCAAAAACCGCCGACAATGCAGGCGATGGCACAACAACAGCAACAGTTTTGGCGCAGTCAATAATCAATGTAGGACTTAAAAACGTTACGGCAGGCGCTAATCCTATGGATTTGAAACGCGGAATAGATAAAGCTGTTGTGGCAGTTGTTGAAAGCCTGAAAAAACAAACTCAGGAAGTAGGTAACAATATTGAAAAAATCGAACAGGTTGCAACGGTATCATCCAACAATGACATAACTATCGGGAAACTTATTGCCGAAGCATTTAGCAAGGTGAAAAAAGAAGGAGTTATCACAGTTGAAGAAGCAAAAGGAACGGACACAACAGTGGAAATTGTTGAAGGAATGCAGTTCGACCGTGGTTATATATCTCCGTATTTCATTACAAATCCCGAAAAGATGGAAACAGTTCTCGAAAATCCTCATATCTTATTGACGGATAAAAAGATTTCGACAATGAAAGATTTGCTTCCGATATTGGAACCTATTGCACAAAACGGACGTTCATTGCTTATTATTGCCGAAGATGTTGATGGCGAAGCAATGACAACTCTGGTTGTTAACAAACTTCGCGGAACTATCAAAATTGCTGCAATAAAAGCGCCCGGATTCGGCGATCGCCGTAAAGCCATGCTTGAAGATATTGCCATATTGACAGGCGGAACGGTTATAAGCGAAGAACGCGGACTGAAATTGGAATCAACAACCATAGACATGCTCGGTTCTTGCGAAAAAATAACTATTGACAAAGAAAATACAACCATAGTAAACGGAAGCGGAAAGAAAGAAGACATTGCAAAACGCATTGAACAGATTCGCACCGAAATGTCGCTCACGACATCCGATTACGACCGTGAAAAACTTCAGGAACGTCTTGCAAAAATGTCAGGCGGCGTTGCAGTTCTTTATGTGGGGGCAGCAAGTGAAGTAGAAATGAAAGAAAAGAAAGATCGCGTTGACGATGCTTTAAGTGCAACACGTGCAGCTGCCGAAGAAGGTATTGTTGCAGGCGGCGGCGTTGCTTATATTCGTGCAATTGCGGAACTTGAAAAACTGAAAGGCGACAACGAAGATGAAAGTACAGGTATTCAGATTGTAAAACGCGCAATTGAAGAACCGCTTCGTATAATTGCCGAAAATGCAGGCGTTGAAGGTTCTATCGTAATCCAGAAAGTAAAAGAAGGTAATGGCAGTTTTGGTTACAATGCACGCACAAATGTTTATGAAGATCTTTATGAAGCAGGCGTTATTGACCCGACAAAAGTTACACGTATTGCTTTGGAAAATGCCGCATCTGTTGCAGGAATGTTTTTGACAACAGAATGTATTTTGGCAGAAAAGAAAGAAGAAAATCCCGTTCCAATGGGCGGCGCTCCCGGAATGGGAGGCATGGGTGGAATGATGTAAAAATCGAAATACCATATCACGCAAAAAAACCTTGCATTTGCAAGGTTTTTTTGTTTTCTTTCTTCATCATTGCGAACCCGCAAGGGTGAAGAAACCGAAGCAGTACGTCATTGCAAGGAATGAGCGCAGCGAATGACGAAGCAACCGAAGCGTAGCGGAGTTCGGCGTAGCCAATCCAGAGAATTAATAGATTGCTTCGCGGTTCGCAATACCGGGCTCCCGCATGTTGCAGCATGAGTTTAACTGAGATACAAATTTGTGAAAAATCGCATTAAAGGTCGTATATTAAATTTTTTTTGTACATTTGCGCATTTTAGAAAGTTAACGAAACATTAAATAAAGAAATTATGGCAACGAAAAATATTAAAACGACTAAAAAAACCAAAACTGCAACGAGTAAAAAAAGCGATGCAGCTAAAAAAGCAACAAAGAAAAGTGAAATAAAAAAATCTGCAATTAAAAAAAGTGCAGACAAAAAAACTATTGATAAAAAATTAATAAAAACAATAGAACCTGAAACAAAAAAATCAGCAAAGACAGTTAAAACCATTGCTGAAAAACCTGCAAAAAAAACTGCTGCATCCTCCAAAGCGGCAAAAACGACAAAAACCGTAAAAGCAACAGCAACAAAAAAGGCTAAAACTACTGCTAAAAAAACAGTAAAATCTGCAACGGTAAAAGCAACAAAGAAAAAAGTTGCTTCAAAAGTAAAAGTTGCTAAAAAAACAACTGCAAAAATTCCAAAGCAGGTAAAAAAAGTTACTAAAAAAACCGTAAAAGAAAAGCCTGCCGTGAAAAAAATTGCAGCAAAAGAAATAGCAAAACCAACATCAAAAACTATGATGGCAAATACAGCCACAGAGCCTCAATCTCCGCGAATAAGATATTCGGATTTGGAACTTGCAGATTTCAAGCAGCTAATTCTTAACAGACTTGAAAAAGAAAGAAGCAATTACGAACTTTTGAAATCAACAATATCGCACGGAGGAAGCAACGATACCGAAGACACTTCGCCATCATTCAAAGTTTTGGAAGACGGAGCGGCAACTTTATCAAAAGAAGAATCGGGACAGCAGCTTGAACGTATCAAAAAATTCATTTTAGACTTGGAAAGAGCGCTGGTTCGCATTGAAAATAAAACTTACGGAATATGCCGCGAAACAGGAAAACTGATTTCAAAAGAACGATTGTATGCCGTGCCTCACGCAACATTGAGCATCGAAGCAAAAAATAAAAGATAATACTCAACAAACACAAATACGACTCGAAACAGACAAAGCAAATTCGGGTCGTTTTTTTAATATAACATTATGCTGAAAAACAAAAAATCAATATCTGCAATAAGCGCAATAATCATAATTCTACTTATTGACCAGATTGTAAAAATACTCATAAAAACCAATATGCAGCTTGGCGAAAGCATACCCGTATTCGGCAATTGGTTTCAAATAAGTTTTACAGAAAATTCGGGCTTTGCTTTCGGAATGGAATTTGGCGGCGGACAATGGGGAAAGCTTTTTCTGTCAATCATCAGAATATTTGCAATTTGTATAATAGTTTGGCTATTGATAAAAGTAATTCGTCAAAACTATTCTACTGCATTCGTCATTAGCATTGCGGCATTGCTTGCAGGTGCATCGGGAAATATTATCGACAGTATTTTTTACGGACAGATTTTCAGTGATTCTTACGGACAGGTTGCAACAATGTTCCCGGAAGGCGGAGGTTATGCGCCGCTGCTTCAAGGCAGAGTTGTTGATATGCTTTATTTTCCGATAATTACAGGACATTTTCCAGCGTGGTTTCCGTTTTGGGGAGGAGAAGAATTTATATTTTTCAGACCGATATTCAATATTGCCGATTCTGCAATCACAATTTCAATACTTTACATAATAATCTTTCAACGAAAAAACATTACAAAACTGCTGAAATAATTACTTTGAAATATATTTATTGCAGATAATTATTAAACAGTTTTTCTTTTAATTTTCAGCAAATTGCCGACATGAGGTTATGAATATTAAACCAAACAAGCCGTATTGTAATGATGCGTTAAGCCTTAAATGTTTAACATGTCCGCCTGCAACATAATAATCCCAGCCTTTGGCTGTGCTGTACTGCGATTGCAGATAGCGCTTTCCGTATTCTTTCCAATATATATACATCTTTCTGACATCACTCCCGACATATCAGACCTGCTTGGCAAATTCTTAAATTTTTTATTAGTTTTTATATCATTGCGAGAATCATTTAAACTGTTGTAATAATATGATTATTTTTATGTTATAACAGTAAACCGTCAATAATAAAATAATAAATGCTATTAAATCATGGTTAAAATATCCTAACATTATAAATTTATTTATAATTTTGTCAGAAATATTATCAATTTATATAAATATCAGAAAATGAAAAAAATTCCCTTTATGCTCGTATGTTATATCATTACGTTGCAAGTGTTTGCGCAATCATCGATAAACGATGTTTCAAGAATAGTATCCGAAACGGACTGGCATATTAAACAAATCTCAGAAAATATCATATTTAAGCAGGCTCAAATCAGAATTTTTGATTCCGAACAAAGTATCAGTATTTTGGAAATTACGCCATCTTCGACAGTCAGGCTTGGCATAAATGATGTAAGTGATACGCTCATACGTACAAGTCAACTGTGCAAACAGGTTGATGCTGTTGCCGGTGTCAATGCATCGTTTTTTGATATGAAAAACGGAGGTTCAGTTGATTTTGTGCGTGTCAACGGAGAAATTCTTCACGGTAAAACAAAAATATCGCAACGAAATAATGCTGCGCTTGTAATTGATAAACATAATGTTAAAATCATTGAACGCGATACAACCGACAATAATTGGGAAGATAATTTGAATTACGAAAATGTAATTGTAGCAGGACCATTGATTATGAAAAACGGAACTCTTGCCGAATTACAACAAAATTCATTCAACACAAATAGACATCCCCGAACATTTGCAGCGACAAAAACAAATGGCAATGTATTGCTCATTGTTGTTGACGGCAGAAATGCAAAAGCCGCAGGAATGAGTATCAATGAACTTTATATTCTTGCAAAAGCCTTAGACTGCAATGATGCAATGAATTTTGACGGCGGCGGTTCGTCTGCAATGTATATTGACAATGAAGATGAAAATGGGATTATGAATTATCCGAGCGATAACAAACTGTTTGATCATCATGGCGAAAGACGGGTTGCAAATGCTGTTTATGTAAAAAAATTTGAACAGTTCAAATTTGCATTTTTGACCGATATACACACAGGTACAGCAACATCCGAAGAAGATTTGCTACGCTGTATCGAAGATATAAATTCACAAAATGATATTGATTTTGTAATTGTAAACGGAGATGTTACCGAAAACGGATTAAATTCGGAACTCAAAACTGTGAAAAACAGACTTGACAAACTCAACAAAAGATATTATGCAATAGCAGGAAACCATGAAACAAAATGGACGGAATCGGGGCATACATATTTTGCGCAAATGTTCGGCGATACAAAAGTTGCATTTAAACATAAAGGAATACAGTTTGTTGGATTTTCATCTGGTCCTGTATTGCGCATGGGCGATGCACATGTTTCACCGCGAGAAATCAACTGGTTGAAAAACACTTTACAATCAATGGAAAATATAAAACAGCCTGTGATTGTATTTACGCATGTTCCGCTAATAGAACCTGCCGACCAAATAGATAACGGACATGAAATTGCAGATATTATTCGTAAATATAATACCCGCGTAATTCTCAACGGACATTATCATCACAACCGCGCGCTCGATGCCGATGGAATTCCTGCCATAATCTGCCGTTCCATATTAAGAGATAAAAAACCAGTAGGAGGTTACAGCATTTTTACCGTAGATGCCGATTCGTTGAAAGTTTTTGAAAGAAATCCGATAGAAAAAACCGAAAAGCACTGGTATTCACTGTCAATGACAAAAGAATATTATTCTAAATCAGCAGAACAACACAATTTGAGTAATGATTCTATAAATTCATTATATCCCAACTTAAAAATAAAATGGCAACTTGAAACAGGCGGAATTATTACCAATACGGCAGCCGTTGACAATAATAAAGTAATCGCAGGAAACGAACTGGGAGAGGTGTATTGTATAGATTTGCAAAACGGCGAAATAATATGGAAATATAAAACCCGTAACGCAGTATATTCAACACCAGCAATAGAAAATAACAATGTAGTATTCGGTTCGTGCGATAGCAGTATTTATTGTTTGAATGTCGAAAACGGTGAAAAAATTTGGGAATTAAAAACAAATCATACGGTAATGGGAAGCCCTGTTATAGAAAACGGAATTGTATATATCGGCGGCAGTGACGGAAATTTCAGAGCAATAAATCTCAACAGCGGAAAACTCGTCTGGACGTTCAGCGGAATAAAAGGATATGTAGAAAGCAAGGCGTTAATATATGACAACAAAATAATATTTGGAGCGTGGGACACAAATCTTTATGCATTAAATAAAAAAGACGGAACACTTGCGTGGATATGGAATAACGGTCATTCGCGATTACATTTTTCGCCTGCAGCATGTATTCCTGTTGCAAGCGATGGCAAAATTTTTATTGTTGCACCCGACCGTTACATGACTGCTATAGATGCAAAAACAGGAAAAACAGCATGGCGAACTAACAAACACAGAGTGCGAGAGACAATAGGAATTTCCGAAGATAAAAGCAAAGTATATGCGCGATGTTTTGTTGATACGGTATTTTGTATTTCAGCCACAGCAAACGATTTTGAAGAATTGTGGTTCACAAAAACAGGTTATACTTACGATATTAATCCTTCGATGCCTGTCGAAAAAGATGGAATAGTGTTTTTTGTAACTAAAAACGGAATGTTTGTTGCATTAAAAGCCGAAGATGGAGCAATAGTCTGGAAATATAAATTCAACAATACGATGATAGCAACCGTAACACCGTTAAACAGTCGAGAACTTATATTTACGAGCCATGATGGTATTATAGGCAAACTCGCAAATGACGAATAAATATCAAAAATATGATGATTAATCTCAAAATATCATAAGTATAATTTTGGTAAGATATATATTGCAGATTATAAATTATTGTTACCTTTGCTTTTGAAAAACGACTTCGTAGCTCAGCTTGGTAGAGCAAATGACTCTTAATCATTGGGTCGAGGGTTCGATCCCCTCCGAGGTCACCAGTATCAAAATCTGATATTTACATCAATTCCCCATTGTAATTGTCTGGCTCGTTGAACAAATGCATTACCCATCGATTCAAAGTAAAACGAATGATATTTTCTGTTTAAGATATTTTTGCTCCAAATGCTGAATTCATATTTATTTTGGGCTATGGTGATTTTTCCGTTCAGTGTTCCATAATATCCTCGCCACGCATTGTTTGCTTCTGTCCAGTATGTTTTTCCGTAACCGTAATATTGCAAATTACAACGAATTTGAGCATCTGTTGTTATGTATTTGGAAAAATCAAGAGCCAGCATTAATGTATGACGCGGAACCATAGGCACAAAATTGTTGCTGTAATTTACAGGCTGATTTGTTCCGTTAACTCTAACGGTATCACTGTAAACATCAAATTTGGCATGAGTATAACCGTAAGCGGCGTTGAAATAAAGATTTCGATTTATTTTTGCACGCAGTGAAAATTCCATTCCTTTGCTTGTCGAACGCCCTGCATTTTTCATCATGCGACCAAGTCCCTGTGGCGCAAACTGAGCGATTTGCTGATTTGTGCTGCGAATAAAAAATGCTGCAAAATCTCCAGACAAAAAGCCTTTTAGCAGTTCGCCGCGTCCGCCGAGTTCAAAATTCCAACTTTCTTCGGGCTTGTAAGAAATCACTTCGTTTACGGCATCAATGTCGGTTACGGGATTTCGACTTGCCATTTTTGCCTGCATCAAATCCGAAAACATTTGATTGTTATATCCACCAGACCTGTAGCCTTTTGATACCAGCATATAAATATTTTCGGTTGGCGAAAAAGCGTATTTCAAAGATATTTTAGGTAACAACTGGACGTATTTTTTTGAATTTCCGCCGGCGATAGTATCATTTTTCACCTGTATTATTTCAGGCGCAGGTCCCGGCATTTTCACTCCTATTGTAATTTTAGATGATGAAAAATAATCTATTTTTATCCGCTCATAATCCAGACGAAGCCCTGCCGTAAGCGACAAACCTTTAAACAGAATATTGTTGAAAGTAGATTGATGAAATATTGCGCCGCTTTTTACAGGAATTTCAAAATCGCCGCCAACAACAATTTCATCGTCTTTCACCGTCATTCTGAAAGGCATTGTTCCCGAAGTGTACAAATTATCGAAAACAGGTTGTATAATGCTTTGTATTCCATCACTTTTGAATGTTACAGGACCTTGAGTACTCATTTTTTGATAAAATCCGAACGCACCGAACAGCCATTGGTAATTGAATGATGAATTATTTTTATCGCTACGTGATTTTATAATCAATTCTTCACTTGCCGAACGCTGATGCTGACCTTGCGTAATAGTAAAAATAGACTTTGGAGTAAAATCCTGGTCAAGATTCATCAGGTCGCTGAAATATTGCAATCCCAAAGTTGAAATCACAGTAAAATTACGTCCTTCATATTCAAGCGAAATTCCCGAAGTCAGCAATTTTCGGCTATAATCGTTAGCATCGTTGTATGCAACGGGATTTGTTTTCTGTGTTTCTTTGTCGTATAAACTGTACGCAAAGCCGTTCTGTTTGCTGTCTTCGTAACTCAATGAATAACCAGCCTTGAAATGATTTTTTTGATAAGCCAAATGTATTCTTCCTCCAAAACTTTCGAGTTTGTCGGCGCTTTTGCCGTTATATGTATTTGTAAAAAATCCGCCATCTTTGTTATAATTTGCGCTTATTGACATTCCAATATTTTTTCCCGCTTTGGCGTAATGTGAAATTTGGGTTTTATATTTTTCGCGATTTGCCGCCGAAATATTTATGTTTGTTCCCGAATATTCCAGAGGCGAATAAGTATAAATATTAACAATTCCGCCGATTGCATTTCGTCCGTAGAGAGTTCCCTGCGAACCGCGCAAAACTTCAATTCGTTCTATATCATAAAAATCAAAGTCAAAAGCGCTTTTATCAAGATATGGAATATTATCAACATAAAGTCCTATTGACGGCGTATTCATTCGCGAGCCAATACCGCGTATGTATGTTGATGATGTTAATTTTGCGCCGTAGTCGGGAATATAAACATTAGGGATGCTCATTGTAATTTCTTTGAGCGATTGCGCCTGTTTTTTTCTGATGTTTGACGCTCCTATAACAGAAATAGCCGTTGGAAGTTCGGTGATGTTTGATGTTTCCTTTTTGATGTTTTTAACAACAACTTCATCCAGCATATATACGGAATCGCTTTGTGTTTGGCTGTTTGCATCAAAAAAAATAAGGCAACCGACAATTATCGGCACAAGTTTATTTTTTATCATAACTGTTTTTTGTTCTTTTATTTTACATTAATCGGGCGCAAAGGTAGCGTCTTTATGTTTATAAAGTTAGGATATAAAAGGATAAATTTAGGATTTTTCAATCATTTTGCGAAATTCAACAGGACTCACGCCTTCCTGCTTTTTGAAAATACGACTAAAATAAGACTGATCTAAAATTCCTACATGCGCAGCTATTTCGCTGACAGTAAAACTCGTCTGATAAAGTAAAATTTTTGCTTCTGTAATAACCGCTTCGATTATCCATTCGGATGGTGATTTTCCTGTTGTGCTTTTTACTGTTTTATTTAAATGGTTGGGCGTAATATTTAATAATGATGCATATCCTGCAACGGTCATTTTTTTTTGTTTACTGTCGAAAAGAATTTCCTTAAATCGACCTGTTATTCTTTCGGCATTATTAGGTTTTGTATTCAAAGTTTTTTTATAAATCCTGTTTATTTCCGACAGCATCGTTATCAGGTAGGCGCGTATTACATCATTATCACACTCGATATTGTGAAATTCGGCAAAAAGTCTGTTGAAAATAACGGTAATGCAATCTGCATCTTCGGTTGACAGTATTGTTTTATGATTTCCCCACATCGAAAGGAAATCAAATTTCTTTAAAAAATTATTTCCTGCCAAACCTGCAAGTAAAAAATCGTTATGAAAGCCGCCCATATAACCTTTGCACTTTCGGTACGATTTTATGCTGAATATTTGCCCCGCCGGAATTATGACGCATTCGTTTTTACGTATCACATAATTATCAACGCCAATGTCAACGGCTACTTCTCCATCTGTCAGAAAGAAAAAACAATGCACGGCAGCGCGTATCGGATGCATGTGCGGTCGAGACAAATGATGTTCGTTTTCTTCCGGTTTGCGAATATAAAACGAATCCACTTTTTGCATCGAAGAGTGTCTTATATGCTCGTCGGGAAACAGTTTTTTATCCGATAACTTGTCGTTGATTATGTTCATATTGTTTGTTTATGCGTTTGTTGGTACAAAAAACCTCTGCATAATTATGCGCATTGTTTACTTAATTATTTATTAAGAAAAGGCTGAATACAGTGTGTATTTATTTTTCTAAACAAAATTCTTGCTTATGGTTTCGGCGATTTGTTTGAACTCATCTGCTGTCAGTTGCAGTTTGGATTTTTTGAAGTCTATATCCGATTCGTTATTGAGCGGAATAAGATGAATGTGAGCATGAGGAACTTCAAGTCCCAGAACCACAACGCCTACACGTTTACATTCAACGCTTTTTTCTATTGCTTTGGCGACACGTTTTGCAAAAACAGTAAGTTTACCGAGCGTATCGTCATCAACATCAAAGATATAGTCTGTTTCGTTTTTAGGTACAACAAGCGTATGCGCTTTTGCAACAGGATTTATATCCAAAAAGGCGTAACAATTTTCGTCTTCTGCAATTTTGTACGAAGGTATTTCGCCATTTATTATTTTTGTAAAAATGCTTGCCATGACAGTTGAATTTATCGTGAAATTTTTAAAATCTTAAATTTTACAATACCTGACGGTACTTGTACTTCCACAACATTGCCGACTTTTTTACCGAGCAGCGATTTTGCTATTGGCGTGCTTATCGAAAGTCTGTTTTCTTTGATATTTGCTTCCGATTCAGCAACAAGCATATATTCCATTACGGTTTTTGTTGTGATATTTTCAAGTTTCACTTTTGTCATTATCTGCACCTGCGAAATGTCAATTTTTGACTCATCGATTATGCGTGATTTTGCAATTACGGCTTCAAGTTTGGAAATGCGAAGTTCCAGCAAACCTTGAGCTTCTTTTGCCGCATCATATTCCGCATTTTCCGAAAGGTCGCCTTTGTCGCGTGCTTCGGCTATTTGCTGCGAGATTTTCGGACGTTCAACGTTTTTTAACTGTTCCAGTTCTTTTCGCAGACGTTGCAGTCCTTCTTCTGTTACGTAGTTTACAGTTGCCATAAATTTTATTTTTCAAAAACATTAATAAAAAAGAATCCCGAATTGTTCGGAACTCTGTTGTTTTTTTTACAAAGATAATTTATTTTTTCAAATATAAAAAATTTTATACTGTCATTTTTATTTCTAATTGAATGAATTTAAACATTTAATATTTAGGTTTGATAATTTCCGAATAAATCAGGGCGTGTCGTGCGTCAAAATCATACAAAAAGTCGTTATCGCTGTTCATGTCCGCATCATTTGTACTGTCAGTTATTTCATTTTGTGATATTTCATCGTTTCCCGATTCATTTCTGGCGATTGATGCAAGCGCCGCTTCTATCTGTTCTTTTGTAAAAACCGACGAACCTTCTTCCTTCGGAATTATATCAAATGAATTTGATTGAGTTTGATTTGGAACTTGTGATGTTTCAAATGTTTGCTGAGGAAAATGACTTTCATCGTCAAAAGTTTCAAAATCCCTGAACGGATCGTCATATTCGTATGTTTCTTCGGGGTCACTGTGCTGATATTCTTCGGTTTTTTTCTTTTTCCTTCCAAATAATCCCGGAAGAATAAACAGCGCTATCAACAGCAATTTTAAAATATCATCGGTATCCATAATTTACTTTGCGTTTTTCCTCATTGCCTTTTGAGCCAGTTTTTCATTTTTTTTGATGCGTTTTTGCACATCTTTATCCTGCCATTGCAAATGACGTTTACGTTCTGATTTCAGATATTTTTGATATTCTTTTTCTTCTTTTTTTGCGAGTTTGTTTTTTTCGTTAGTTTCTTTCTGTTCCTGTTTTGTCCAGTAACGTGTATTTTTTTCGCGCATGCGCTGTTCTTTTTTCAGGTCAGAGCGATTGTTAATAGATTGATATGAATCTTGCTGCTGCGAAGAAACTAATGGTTTACGACTGATTTTTGATGTCGAACGGTCGGAATATTCTGTAATATTTGATTTTTTAGAACGAGTAGATACGGATTCCGTAGAACACGATGCCATAGGACAAGTTGTAATTCTTTTCGCACAGGATGTTGTCAGTACGGCAAGAATTATTACCTTTGTGAGTTGTATTAGTATTTTTTGCATTGTTTTTTGTTTTGAAATACTCAATATTGACCGCTAAATTATAAATTTATTTTGATATGAGAATAAAATACATATATTTTTTAACGTTTTTATTTTTGCTGTGTGCATGCGGCGAAAGCAAATATGAGAATAATATACCTTATAAGGATGTGCGTTTTACTGTTTATCCGCTTACCGATTTTAATAAAATACTGACATCTCCCGGAGGTATCGGAATTACAAAATCTTGCAATCATAATGGCGGACAAAGTTGCTGCTATAAAGATCACGGTATATTTGTTTGTCGAATGTTAACATCCGATTCTTATGCGGCTTATGCAGCAACCTGTCCGATAGATTTATCAAAACTGGAAATTGTAAACGAAGTCATTCTGAAAGTGAAATGCGGCAAATGTAATAGAATTTTTGAACTTGATAATAACGGACTGTCGGGAAATGTGCGCCTGCTCGGATACAGAATACAAATGTCAATAGCAAATTTATCTTTTCTGGTAACAAATTAAAACTAAATTACAGATTTATAAATTTTGTATCAGTCAATAATCATATTAAACTAAAAACATTACTTTTCAAAAATCTACAAATGCAATATGAACACTCGTAAGATAGCATTTATAATAAATCCGGTATCAGGAACACAAAACAAAAAAAAGATTATAAAAAAAATCAAGCAAAACTTATCTTTGGTCAATAACGACGAGGTTGAAATTTATTATACCAAGTGCGCAGGCGACGCCTTTGAAAACGCAAAAAAATATGTCGAAAATAATTTTGACATTGTGGTTGCTGTCGGCGGAGATGGCACTGTAAATGAAATCGCCCGTGCATTAATTCACACTGATACGGCTTTGTGCATTATTCCTGTTGGTTCAGGTAATGGTTTGGCTCGTGATTTGCATATTCCGCTTAAAATCTATGATGCAATGAACTTGTTGAATAAAGGTAAAATTTCCAGTATAGATGTTTGCTATTTTAACGGTCAGTCGTATTTATGCACGGCTGGAGTCGGCTATGATGCATCTGTCGGCAAGGTTTTTGCCGAATCGCGCAAGCGCGGATTTTTATCGTATGTTATTGCAGCGCTAAAAGTTTACATAAGAATAAAACCTGTTGAATACAAACTTACGATTGATGGAAATGAAACAGTTCACAAAGCGGTTAATATAACATTTGCAAATGCAGGACAATTCGGCAATAATGCTTACATTTCGCCTTTATCTGATTTGCGCGATGCTCTTGTTGATGTTGTTGTTATACGCCATTTTCCATGGTATCGAAGCATTACGATTGGCATACGGTTATTTAGAAAAACTTTGCACAAATCGCGATATGTAAAAATCTATAAATGCAAACATGTTATTTTGGAACGTCCCGAAACTGACTGTGCGCATTTTGACGGCGAACCCGTAACAGCAGGCAAACGAATAGAAATAACAATGCAACCTGCCGCATTAAAAGTTATGGTAAAACAGTAATTATACTTTACATGCAGATTAATTTTCAGTGAAAACTTTACGATATTTTTACGAACGGAAAATAAACAAGCAATTTCTTAACAGATTAAGAAGCAAAAAAGAAACATTCTCAACAGTCAAGATTGTACTGTGGGGCATGTTCAATATTTTGTGTAAATGCTAATTTTGTGTTGGAAATAT
>JAIRRX010000144.1 GCA_031255755.1 Prevotellaceae bacterium
CCCTGACTGATTTGTCTGCTCACATAGAAATATCAGTGAATACTAAAATTTTTTTTGGTTTTTGGACGGCATAAGGGCGCCAAATAATAGTACGTCATTGCGAGGCGGAACAAAACAACAGAACGTCATTGCGAACCGCGAAGCGGTGAAGCAACCGAAGCGCAGCGGAGTTCGGCGTTAGCCAATTCAGTTTTCCTTCCTTTTTACTGGATTGCTTCGTCATTCGTTGCACTCATTCCTCGCAATGACGTATAAACAAATTAATGGAAAATAAATCAAACAATAATCCATCAATTTTTTTGCAACATGATTATATATTAATTATTTCTTATACATTTGTGTATAAATTAATAAATAAAGACAACACAAAATGGCAGTAATCGGTTTAGACCTTGGCGGGACAAAACTTTCGGGCGGATTGTTTTCCGAAAACGGCGAACTTCTTTTTAAAGATTCGTGCAAACTTGAAAAACGGACAGGCGATGATGTAGGTTTGCTTATTCAAAATTTTGTAAAACATTTGATGAATGAAGCAACTCGTTTGCAAATACCAATATATGCTGTGGGTATTTGTGTTCCGGGCATCAGTTATCATGAAACGGGCTGTGTTTGGGCGCCAAATATCGAAGGATGGGAAAACTATCCGCTGTGTGAAAAAATAAGGGAAGTTGTAAACAGTGATGTGAAAGTTGTTGTTGACAGCGACCGAGCATGTGCCATATTGGGCGAAAGTTGGCTTGGAGCGGCAAAAGGCTGTGCAAATGTAATTTTTCTTGCCGTAGGAACAGGAATAGGAGCAGGAATAATAATAAACAATCAGATTGTACGCGGCGCACATGACATTGCTGGAGCAATAGGGTGGTGGGCTTTGGATACGCCGTTTCAACAAAAATTTGCATCCTGCGGCTGTTTTGAATATCATGCATCTGGTGAAGGCATTGCAAAAGTGGCGCGTGAGATTATCGCAAACGATAAAACTTATACAGGCATTTTGCGCACAAAACCTGCGGACGAAATTACGGCGCATGATGTTTTTTCCGCATACAGCGCCGGAGATGATGTTGCAATACGCACCTTGCGTACTGCTGTTACGTTTTGGGGAATGGCGGTTGCCAATCTTGTAAGCATTTTTGACCCTGAAAAAATAATTTTCGGCGGCGGAGTATTCGACTCGGCTTCGCAGTTTATTGATGATATTTATGAAGAAGCAAAAAAACACGCACAGCCAATATCAATCAGAAAAGTAAAACTGGAACTTTCCCAACTCGGCAGCGAAGCCATACTGGTCGGCGCAGGATATATGGCGCTGAAAACGCTTAAAGATACTTCCTGTTTGGCATAGCGCTACCTCAAACGGTGCAGATTTTCATTTCTGCTGCAAAACATTTATAAGGTAATTTTCATCGTTGCTTCGCTACTTATTACGTCATTGCGAGCGTTAGCGAAGCAATCCAGAAAAAAAGAAAAGACTAAATAATAATAATTCTGGATTGCTTCGTCATTCGTTGCACTCATTCCTCGCAATGACGGGTTATTTCACCCTTGCGGGTTCGCAATGACGGGCTAAAACGAAAAGTCAAGGGCGAAGCTCTTACAGCATTAGCGCAGGGCAACGCCCTGTGAAAAGAACAAAAGGCACAATTAGCCCTGAAAGGGCGTAAGCAAAAAGATAAAGATTAATAATAATAAAGAAAAAATAAACAAGTACGTCATTGCGAGCGTTAGCGAAGCAATCCAGACTTCGGCGTAGTGTATTATTATTTACTGGATTGGCTAACGCCGAACTTCGCTGCGCTTCGGTTGCTTCACCTTTGCGGGTTCGCAATGACGTTATACGGTTATTTTTTACTTGCGTCGTGAAAGATTTCCTAACGTGTTTTTATTATTGGTGCAATGATTGCAATAATACAAATATCTAAAAACTGTTTTCCGAAAAAACCTAATTTATAGTAAAAGAACAAAATAATTGCCGACTGAAATTAAAATCATCAACTTTTAATGTGCTTTTTTGATTGCAAAATTTCTGATAATTGATGATTAATAATTATGGTTGACAAGTGATTTTTTTTACATTATATGTTAAAAATTAAATTTTTTAATATTTTTTAACCATTTAGGGTTAATTTGATAAATTACTAATAACAAATTATTTATATTAATAAATTATTTTCGAGTATAATATTTTAAGACTTGTATTGTAATTTGTTTTCTTTTTAAGAAAAAAAATGCGAACTTTGCGGATTATTTATTTTATACAACTTATGGTCTGTATTTATAACTTTTTTTATTGTAATGGCGTTGAATATTTTGTATTGGACTTTTGAAAACATGAATTTATTTATATACAGATTTTATAAGGTAATATGTTTGGTTGAAATTTTAATAATAAATGTTTATAATACAAAAATATGAATACAAAAAAGATAATCGCGAAAGGACACATGTTTTTTTTAGTGTGCTTTTTTATTTCTACTGCAACATTGGCACAACAACAAAATATTATAGGTATTAAAGGCAACAGCGGCGAGCTTATGTCAGTGGATTTGACACCTGTATCGTATGTTAACGGCATAAGGACGGATAATGGCGAAGTTCAAAGTTTTAGTATATTATCACTCTATGAGATGCACCAGTTAAATTGTATGGAATTGAACAATACGGTGTATGGTTCTCTGCGTTTTGACGGCAATAAAATATACGCTTCAACTTTAGACAGTCAGGAACATCTTATAAATATTACGGTTAATAAAAATTATAATACTGTAACAGGCGAAGAAGGCACGGCTACCTTATATTTTGAAGGCGGCGATTATTTGGATATAGAATTTGTAAATATCTTCACCAGTGATATAAGTGTGTGGATGTTCATGTATTTTATACCCGAAAAAAAGGATTCGGAAGACGAGTTTTATGATGTTTTAACGGCAAAAGAAAAAGAAATAGAACAACAGAACGAACCTGTAAACGGATTTTATGTTTCCGTACATTATTTAATAAAAGAATAAAAAAAGTAAAAAAAATAAAATATGAAAATTAATACCATCGGATTATCTAAATCTATAGGAATTTGTTTATTAACAGCAACCTTATTTATTTTCGGCAATCTTAAAACTTACGCCCAGCCCCAGTGTACAATATCAATGAGTAGTGTTACAGGAAACCCTGCGACAAACTGCTCTTACGGCTCCATTACCATAGGAACCATAACGCTCGGAACAGATATAGATCCTTCAACATTAAGAGTAACAGTGCTTAAAAGTCCTTACGGACAAAACGATACCGTTACTCAAGGCTGGGGAACACTGGTTAACGGCAATACCATACCCAACATCCCCGCAGGAAACAGTTACAGAGTATTTTTACGCGGGATGTGTTCCAATGGTACTGTTATTACATCGAGCTATGCAACAGTAAGTGTAGCTTCCACTGCAACCATGATAGATGCAACTCTTGTACAGGGTACCGATACCGATATTCACGGAACTCGTATTGCCACTCCGGGCTGTAAAAACGGACGAATACAGCTCAGAATTGTGGGCGGCTCTTTGCCTTATCGAATAGAAGTTTATCAGGGAAATTCCATAGCAGGACCGCTTTACGATACGGTAACAATATATGGACCCATGTTTCCTGTTTCAACTAATCTCGACTACCGCAACTATTATTCCGTACTGGCAGAGGCAGGCACATATACGGTTAAGGTGATTGATAACTGCGGCAATGCGCCTGCACCCATACTTGTAACTGTTGGCGAAGCTAATCCGCTGTCATCCAAATTTAATAAATCAATGCTGTGTA
>JAIRRX010000002.1 GCA_031255755.1 Prevotellaceae bacterium
TTGTAGATTAATGATATTTTTCAGAATTTAGTAATAAAAAATAAATTATTTAACAAGAATTTCGTATAAAAATAGTAATTTTGCTCAAAATTAAAATCTTTATAGTAATGAAAATTAAAAAAACCAATGTAGCGCTTCCTGCAATTCATGAAATGGGAAGAAAAATACAGCAGTTAAGCGCAGAAACAGGACAGGAATATTTATTTTTGCAACGCGGAATCAATTCGGTTGTAAATATTGAACTTAACGAAGTTGTAAAAAGTATTGATTTCAACAGCAAAGAGATACAGACATATCCGCCAAGTCAGGGTCGTGCCGAATTGCGCGAAGCCATAAATAATGAATATTTCGGCGGAAAAACCGATATTTCATGTATATCAATTTGTGGCGGAGGCATGCCCGGTATTGATAATGCCTTTCAAATTACGGATGTGCGTAAAATTTATCTTCCTGTTTATCACTGGGGAAATTATCATAATGCAATGAAAATCCGTAAAATCGAATACGCTGAATATGATTCATTTGAAAGTTTGAACAAAATAATCAGCGATATTAAAGATTGCGCCGTACTGCTGGGCGACCCGGGAAATCCTTTCGGAAATAAATATGATGAAAATGAGATATTTGCAATGATAAAAAAACTTAACGACAATGGAACGGTTGTTTTCTACGACAGCCCGTACAGACGAGTTTTTTATGACAAAAACGACAATTTTTATCAACGCCTTTTGGATATTGACAACCTTGTGATACTTGACAGTTTCAGCAAATCGCTCGGGCTGAGCGGACAGCGTTTGGGTTTTGTTCACAGCAAAAATGCCGAGTTTAATCATGAAATGGCTGTACGCCTTGCTTTTGCTACAAACGGAACAAATGCATTCGCACAAATTCTTGTAGAAAAATTGCTTACTACCGAAGCCGGCAAAAAAGCCGTAACCGATTTCAAAACAACAACAGTCGCGGAAATAACAAAAAATATAAAATATCTCAAAGAAGCGGGATTTATTGCAAACGAATTTTATCATGAATCTGTTCCCATAGGAATTTTTGCGATTGTAAATGTAAGTGAAGACGTTTTACTCGAAAACAGAATAGGAAGCGTGTCGCTTTCAAAGTTTACGCTGTCGCATAAACAGGAAGCATCTAAATATTCGCGTGTTTGCGTTTCCGTAAATCACAACAAGTTTGTGGAATTTTTTGAGAATATGAAAGCAAAAATATAATTAATAGGAATGTAATCGTTTTGGAATTAATAAGTTTGTGTAGATATTAATAATAAAAGCACGCTTAACATGACTTATTGGCGTGTGTTTTATTTTAAAAATCAATTCAACGTATATTGAGAATTATTATCAAAAAATTCGTATATTAGCGTTGTCAAAAAACAAAAACGATGCAATTACAAACTGAAACAGAAATAAAACCTTTTGCAGAAAAGATAAGCCATGCAGACAAAATTCTGATGCTTGGCTCATGTTTTACAAACAGCATCGGCGAACGTTTGCAACATGCAAAATTTGACGTTTACATCAATCCGTTTGGTGTTATTTACAATCCTTTTTCAATTACAAACAGCATACAATTGTTGATTGCAAATACAAAAATTACCGAAAGTGATTTACTGCAAAATAACGGACTGTATTATAATTTCGATTATCATACTTCGTTTTCAGCGATTACAAAACAGTCTGCTTTGGACAAAATGAACGAAGCAAACCAACAAGGTTCGGAATTCCTGAAAAAAGCAACACATATAATAATAACTTTCGGCTCGGCAATTTCTTATAAGTACAAAAAACATAATAAGATAGTTGCAAACTGTCATAAAATTCCTGCCTGTGAATTTGAAAAAATCAATTTAAAAATTGATAATATTGTTGAAACAGTAAACACAGCCATAAAAAATATTCGCAATATAAATAATGATATAAATTTTATCTTTACAGTAAGTCCTGTCAGGCATTTAGGTGATGGAACACATGAAAATCAGTTGAGTAAATCGCGTTTGTTAATTGCAACGGATGAAATTTGCAGAAGTAACAGTCGTTGTCAATATTTTCCCGCTTATGAAATTATGATGGATGAACTGCGCGATTATCGTTTTTATGCAGATGACATGTTGCATCCTTCAAATCTTGCAATTAATTATATCTGGACAAAATTTTCAGTTGCTGCAATAAATGCCGAATCTTTGAAAATAATTAATGAAATAAAAAAGATATTAGCGGCAAAGTCGCATAAAGTATTTAATCCTGATAGCGATGAACATCGCAAATTTTTGAAAGCATGTTTTGAAAAAACCGTACAACTGCAAACAAAATATCCGTTTTTAAATCTGACCGAAGAATTGGAATATTTCAGTTCATCATGATTTTTATATCAATTTTGCCGCTGTACATTACCTGTTTGGATGCGGCTTGTTCGGCTTCTTTTTTAGATGCGCCGTAACCTTCGCCGAGAATTGTTTCGCCATCAAACAAAATAGCTCTAAACCTGTTAGAACACGGAACGGTAGATTCTTCATAACATTCAAAAATCAGTTTTGACTTGTTTTTTTGTCCCCATTCAAGTATTTTGCTTTTGTAATCAACTTCTTCTTCGATTAGCTTATTTATATCAACAAATTTAAGAAACTGTTTTATAAATATTTTTTTCGTAGTTTCGTAGCCGAAATCAATTAGCATAGCGCCGTGTATTGCTTCAAAAATATTTCCTGCTGCTCCTTTTGCCTGCTTATTACGACTTTGATGTTGCGTCATCAGTTTCATTAGACCGCTTTGCTGCGATAAAAAATTCAGACTTTTACGGCTTACTATTTTTGCACGCATTTTTGTGAGAAAACCTTCCTGCTTACCGGGAAACTGATTGAAAAGATATTCGGCAACAATACTGCCTACGACCGCATCGCCAAGATATTCCAAACGTTCATTCGTTCTGGTTTTTTTATTTTTATTATAAACCAAATCCGACCTTTGAGTAAATGCAATTTTGTACAGATTAATGTTATTAGGATATTTTCCCAATATTTTCTTTAAGCTGGTATATAATTGCTTATCTTCGGAAAAGTTGACTATTATTGATTTAACAAATGATACCAATGTTTAATCTAATTTCTTAAGGATTATTGCCGCATTATGTCCGCCAAAACCGAATGTATTGCTTAAAGTTACGTTAACTTTGCGTGATTGTGCCTTGTTAAGAGTCAGATTAAATACTTCGTAATCTATCTGTTCATCCGGAGTTTCAAAATTAATTGTCGGCGGTATAATTTGATTTTTAATAGCGTAAATACAAGCCAGAGCTTCAAGAGCGCCTGCTGCGCCAAGCAAATGTCCTGTCATTGATTTTGTTGAACTTATATTTATTTTGGAAACATTTTCGCCGAATACTTTATGTATTGCTTTGAGTTCTGCAATATCGCCAAGTGGCGTAGATGTTCCGTGAACATTGATATAATCAATATCCTCAATTTTAAGATTGGAATCTTCGAGGGCTGTTTGCATAACGCTTGCCGCGCCAAGACCTTCGGGATGAGGCGCTGTGAGATGATATGCATCAGCAGACATTCCGCCGCCCATAACTTCGGCATAAATTTTAGCTCCGCGTGCTTTTGCGTGTTCATATTCTTCAAGAATAAGCCCTGCTGCGCCTTCGCCTATTACAAATCCATCGCGATTTTTATCAAACGGACGTGAAGCCGTTTTATAATTATCATTATTGACCGACAAAGCCTGCATTGAGTTAAACCCTCCGACTCCTGCTTCATTAACAGCCGATTCCGAACCTCCTGCAACCATAATAATTGCACGTCCGCGTCTTATATGGTTCATTGCTTCGATAAGCGCGTGTGTTGATGATGCGCACGCTGAAACTGTTGCATAATTTGGTCCACAAAATCCATGTTTTATAGAAATGTATCCTGCGCAAATATCTGCAATCATTTTAGGAACAAAAAAAGGGCTAAAACGAGGTATTCCGCCACCTTCAAGAAAGCCCTTTACTTCATCAAAGAAAGTACGAATACCTCCTATACCTGACGCCCAAACAACTCCGATTCTAAAAGGGTCTGCCGATTCTTTACTTATTCCTGCATCTGCAATAGCCTGATCGGCGGCAATCATGCCAAACTGCGAATACAAATCGTGTTTGCGAACCTCTTTACGGTCGAAGTAGTCAGCGGGATTGTAATTTTTTACTTCACAAGCAAATTTTGTTTTGAAATTGGTCGTGTCAAAATAAGTTATCAAGTCGGCGCCACTTACGCCTTCTATCAGGTTGTCAAAAAAATCATTTACATTGTTTCCTAACGGATTTATTGTTCCTATACCTGTTACTACAACTCTTTTTAATTCCATAGTTCTATCAAAATTACGCTTAATGAAATAAATCTAATTTTACAAATTTAAGCCTTTTTGCCTTCGATGTAAGCAATAGCATCGCCTACGGTTGTGATTTTTTCTGCATCTTCGTCCGGAATCTGCACCCCAAATTCTTTTTCAAATTCCATAATCAATTCAACAGTATCAAGTGAATCCGCACCAAGATCGTTTGTAAAACTTGCTGTAGGTGTTACTTGCTTTTCGTCAACTCCTAATTTGTCAACGATGATTTCTGTTACTTTAGATACAATTTCTGCCATAACTTTTTGTTTTAGTTAATAATTTCGTTTAATATATATGTTATTTAAAAATTTTCTATTAAAATTGCACTCTGTTTTTCAAGCATCGTATTTGAGGCTTTTGCTACAATTTCAGCCCGCAAATATAAGTATAATTTTTTAAATAGAAACTTTTTAAAATCAAAACACTGAAAATAACTATGTTGAAAATTAAGAATATTGCCATTTTTGCCTCCGGTAACGGAAGTAATGCAGAAAATATTATAAAATATTTTGAAAATACCGCAACAGGAAAGGTAAAAACAGTACTGTGTAACGTTCCGAATGCTTATGTATTAACGCGAGCAAACGCTTTGGGCGTTCATTCGGCAGTTTTTTCGAGAGATGAATTTTACAACTCGGATAAAATAATAAACATTCTACAACACAAACAAATTGACTTTATAGTTTTAGCAGGATTTTTATGGCTTATTCCTGAAAGCATAATCAAATTTTACAGCAATAAAATAGTCAATATTCATCCTGCTTTGCTTCCGAATTACGGCGGCAGAGGAATGTATGGCAATAATGTTCACAAAGCCGTCATTGCCGACAAAAACAAAGAATCCGGAATTACAGTTCATTATGTAAATGAAAAGTATGATGATGGCAGTATTATTTTTCAGGCAAAATGTGAAATCAGCGAAACCGATACTCCGGAGACTCTTGCGCAAAAAATTCATGCATTAGAATACCGATATTTTCCTGAAATAATAGAATCGCTATTGATGAAATTATAAATATTCTCGTATTGCTTGTGAATTAAGTTGATTGATAACGGATAATTAAGTAAAAATAAGTTTCAATAAAATCATCTTTACCATTTTAATATTTATAGCAAAATATTATTTTTTTGCTGTTTAAAATTATATTTCCTTTATGCTTGCCTGATAATGTGAGTATTGTGTTTATTATTATTTTATGTTATGTGTTTTTCATTTTCAACAAAAATATTACCTTTGTATCAAACTATATTAATAATTAAAGTATAAATTATGAAATTACTGGAAGGAAAAACAGCTATTATTACGGGTGCAGCCCGTGGAATAGGAAAGGCTATTGCTGTTAAACTTGCTTCGGAAGGAGCAAACATCGCATTTACCGATTTGTTTATTGATGACAACGCAAAAGCAACGGAAAAAGAAATCGAATCGTTTGGGGTAAAAGTTAAAGCCTATGCATCAAATGCGGCAAACTTTGAGGAAACTCACAATGTTGTAGAAGAAATTTTAAAAGATTTCGGCAGAATTGATATCCTTGTGAACAATGCAGGAATTACCAAAGATGGACTTATGATGCGCATGAGCGAAGCGCAATGGGATGCGGTATTGACGGTAAATTTAAAATCGGCATTCAACTTTATTCATGCCTGCACTCCTATTATGATGCGTCAAAAAGCAGGAAGTATTATAAATATGTCAAGCGTTGTTGGTGTCAGCGGCAATGCAGGACAGTGTAATTATTCGTCAAGTAAGGCGGGAATGATAGGTTTGGCAAAATCTATTGCTCAGGAACTTGGTTCGCGCGGAATAAGAGCAAACTGTATCGCTCCGGGATTTATTATTACCGAAATGACCGACAAACTCCCCGAAGATGTAAAAAAAGGATGGGCGGAAAAAATTCCCTTGAGACGTGGCGGAACTACCGAAGATGTTGCAAATGTTTGTCTGTTTTTGGCATCAGATCTTTCATCGTATGTAAGCGGACAGGTTATAAACTGCTGCGGCGGAATGAACATGTAAGCCTGATTTGCGTTTTGCAAAAAACAGAAACGATTTGGCAGACATTTATCTTCTTACGAAAACCTGATATTGAGACATGGTTGTTTCAAGTCAGGTTTTTTTGCGGATAAGATAAACGGAATGAATTACTGTTTCCTGTTCTATATAACGGAAACGACCATCGAAGTGTAGCGTTATTAATAAGCGTTTTTTTAGATTTTTTTGTAATATTTTCTCATTATTCAAATATTTTTTATCATTGCAATAGCGCAATGTCATGTAAAAAGAGAAGAATAAGTACATCTTTGCTTAGCGGGACGCCGAAGCAATTCATAGAAAAACATCATTTATAAATGTCGTTCCGAAGAGGTATAGTTTTATAAAATTTATAGGAATCATGTATTGCTGTTGAAAATTGCTGCTGTGTAAATTAAAAATCCGTCAGCAAATTTACTTTTGTAATTTAATTTTTATTACTTTTACACAGCAATAAACAAAAATTTATATGACAACAACCGATATAAATATAATCAAATCATGGAAAAAACTTGCGCTTTTCGCAGTAGCAAGCGTTTTGCTTATACTGTCGTTACCGCACAATTCTGCTTTTCATTATGAATTTCAAAAAGGTAAGGAATGGATGTCGGAAGATATTATTACTCCGTTCGATTTCCCAATATATAAAACAGCCGAAGAACTGTCTGCCGACCGCCGTAAAATAATGGAAACATATAAGCCATATTTTCAATATGATGTATCAATCGAGCAGCAACAGTTAAGCATGTTTTCATCTATCATGGAAACACAAATCGACCAAAAATATTATCACGAAAAAAATATCCTGCTTAATTTACTGAAAAATGTCTATCAACGCTATATAGTTCAAAAAAATGATATTCCGACAATATTTACAAATCGTTCGCAACTTGTAATATCTGTTATTAAAAACAATATTTATGAAGATTATCCAATATCCGAAATTTTTACTCCCGACGAAGCTTACGAATATATTTATTCACAATTTGAAAAAGATACAGACGCCACAGTGCGACAGTACATGTTTTCCAAAATAAACCTGCACAATTACTTACAGACAAATATCACGTTCGACGAAACTGTAACTAACAAAATTAAAGATCAACTTATCGAAAATATCTCAATAACCAAAGGCATTGTACCTGCCGAAACAAAATTGATTGCCAAAGGCGAAACTATAAATTCAAAAAATATTGAAATTCTTGAATCATTCAAAAAAGAATATAAAAATGCAGGGTTTGTCGGCAGTTTACAATTGGTGCTATTAGGACAAATTTTACTTGTAATTATATGTCTGCTACAACTTTATTTAATACTTAAATGGTATCAGCCCGAAATTTTTAACCGTACTCAAAATCTTGTTTTTATTCTTCTGCTGATTATTGTTTCGGTTTTCGGTTCAATACAGGTTATACAGTCAAACGCAAACATTTATTTTGTCCCGCTTACTCTTGTTCCTATTTATATAGGTACGTTTTTTCGTTCGCGCACTGCAATATTTATATACATGACAATTATCATGCTTGTATTTCTTTATGCGCCAAACAGTTTTGAGTTTGCTTTTGTATCTCTTGCGGCAGGTATAATATCCGTTTCGCAGTTTCGCACGTGGTATCGTCGAGGGCGAATGTTTATTGCAATCGGACTGATATTTCTGTTTTATTCGTTAGCGTACATTGCTGTTTGTCTTATAAGAGATGGACTGTTTGAAAATATAGATTTAAATACACTGCTCATATTCGGCATAAATGCAATATTTGTGCTATTTGGCTGTCAACTGATTTATGTTTTTGAAAAGATTTTCGGCTTTTTGTCGAACAGTACATTAATGGAACTTTCGGATACAAATCGAATATTGTTACGTCAACTTGCCGAAAAAGCGCCCGGCACTTTTCAACATTCAATGCAGGTTGCAAATCTTGCAGAAGAAGTAATGCTCCAAATCAGCGGCGAAAGTTTACTTGTGCGAGTGGGCGCGTTGTATCATGATATTGGGAAAATCATGCATCCAGAATATTTTATTGAAAATCAACAGATAGCAGGAACATCTATACACGAAAATCTGAAACCCGAAGAAAGCGCAAAAATCATTATAAAACACGTAGAAGACGGCATAGCCCTTGCAAAAAAATATAATCTTCCCAATAAAATAATTGATTTTATCAAAACTCATCATGCCAAATCAAACACTCGTTATTTTCTGTCAAAATACAAAGAGCAGCATCCTGATGCGACTGATTTTTCTGCATTTACATATCCCGGACCAAATCCTTATGATAAAGAACTTGCAGTATTGATGATGGCAGATTCTATCGAAGCGGCTTCGCGCAGTTTGCAAACAATAACAACCGAAAGCATAAGCGATTTGGTAGAAAATATTACAGATTATCAAATTTCAAACGGCTATCTTAACAGTTCCGATTTGACATTCAAAGAACTTACGCTTGCAAAGGAAATATTCAAATCAAAATTAAAAAATATTTATCACGCAAGAATTGAGTATCCAAATCAAAAATAGATTATAATCAAGTAAAAATATGATAGTTAAGTTTCTTTTTGCCTTTGCAAACAGATGAAACAATCCGAACTTGCTATTATTTATGGATTATGCTTCTATCGTTTTTTTGCATCGAAACGATAATAGTAACAGAATATTAAGTTACAGAAAATAAAAAAGAGACTGCATTTTTTAAGCAATCTCTTTTTCAAAAAAATATTCCAAATTTTATCCCGCAATCTTATGGTATCAAATTCTGAACTTTGTCAAATGCCACATCATTTTGCGCTTTGGCTTTTAATGTTGCATCTTTTGCAAATGCATCCGTAAGATAACCTGTTATATTGTTTGTATTTCCTTCTTTTGCAGCAATTACTGCTTTAAGATAGGATGCTTTGCCTGTTGTATCTTTTACTTTTTCCAAAACGGTTTTTGCTCCGTTCAGGTTATTGTTCAAATATTTTGCCAATGCTTCGTTAAACGAATTTGTGCCTTCAAGCGTTGTTGCTGCAGCATTATAGTCGCCGTTAATTATGGCTACAGCTGCAAGATTCTGTTTTGCACATGTTGTATTTGCCTGCGCAAACGATTTTGCTGCTTCGGCTGTGTTTCCGCTACGTAATTGAGTAACACCGATATTATTAATGATTTCGTTGTTCTTTTTACTTGCTGCGTTCAATAATTTTTGTGCGTCTTCGGTTTTGCCCTGTTTCAGAAGCATTGCAGCATAATTATTAATTGCGCGTTCGTCTTCGTATTTGTCTACAGCCTTTTTATAAATTTGGGCTTTTGTTTCATAATCATCTTCTTTTATCAAAGTTGCAGCATACAAAAGCGCATCGGCATCAAGATTGTTGATTCCTTGCGTTCCTACGAGAGCAAGAAGTTCTTCGTCGCTAAAGTTATTTACTTTTACTTTTGCCGTTAAAATCGAGCGGCGTAATTCCGGTAATACTTTTTCTTCAAGAACAGAAAAAACTTTTGACATATTTCTGATTTCTCTTTCGCGAACAACAGGATCTTGATACATTGACAACACACGTAAAATCAAATCTTTATCGTCGATATTTGATTCGGAAACCAATTTTTGGAAACCGTCCCAGTCTTCAGCTGTATATTTCATTTCAGGCGCTCCTGATGGTTTTGTTTCTTTTCTTGAATACAATTTGTTAAATGCATCATTTGCGGTTTGTCCTCTTTCGTTTGACAATGTTTCATTGCGTTCAAGCTTACCTTCGGGTGATGCGTATGCCGATATTGACAATCCTTGATATTCAACTTTGTTACCATCTGCAATAGCGTTATCAATAAAAGCCTTTAATTCTTTTATATCATCTTTGTTTAACTGATCTTTCTTTACATTTGATCTGTTCCAATCGTATTTTATTTGCGCTTCTTTTTCGCTGTAAGTAAACTTTTTATAGCTATCTTTTTGCAATTCTACAACACCGCTTCTGTCAACAAGCAACGCTGTTGCAATTGCGCCATTAGCCAATGGATACGGTTCGTCAAAATCGTATTCTTTGTTTTTGTACAACAATTTCGCCCGTAATTCCAAACGGCATTTTTCCATACCCGGAACATAGTCGAATTTTAATTTTTGATTTGCTTTTCCGCCTGTATTTTTGATTACTTCGTAATTGTCATAAACTTTTTCACCCTGTAATCTTTTTACAGTACCGGCAACTTCTCCACCTTGATAAACAAGCACAGGCAATAATTGCAAACCTGCTTTTTTGTTAAAATACTTTTCCGGAAATATTGCCGTCCATTCTGCTTCAATAGCATTTCCCTTAATCTCCAATTGTGTCGGCACACAAGTAACAGCCACATCTTTTGCTGCTTTTTTCATTTTCAGCGGGCTACTGCATGACATCATACCTAAAACCAATATGACAGTAGCTGCAAACGTTAATTTATTTTTCATAATTTTACTGTTAATTATTAATAATTATTCATTCATTTATTTTTGAAGACACAAAGATAAGTAATCTATTTTATATTTACTGTTAAAATGTTTTAACTAATTAATCAACCTCAGGATTTAAATATGCATTATTTTGTCGTAATACAAATTTATTATCGTTATCCTTTTCTAATGTTTTACCTGTAATATTCTGATTAGATTGTTGTTGCGTTTCTATTGCGATGTTCTTGCGTTTGAATGCAGGTTCATTTTCGAGTTGTAAAATCTCCTGTTTTTTTAATGCTGTCAACCGTCTTTTTTCAACAGTATTTTCATCATTATCCTGTTTTGCGTCAATAAATTCTTCAACATTCAAATTAAAACTTTTATTTTTTACCTGTATTTCAATGTTATCTTTATCAAATTCATCATTATTTTCCGAAATGTCATCGTTAATCTGTGGCAAAATTTCATCATCTACAAATTCGTCATCTTGATTTGTTGTATTATTAATCTCAAATTCAATGTATTGCTGTGTATTTTTTTCATCAACAGTAACAATTTCCGGAGGTTTTGGAATATCAAGTTCCGGAATATCATTCATTTCAAATCCTGTTGCTACAATTGTAATGCTCAATTCGTCATCAAGCGATTGGTCGTAAACCACACCACGTTTGATATTTTCAGCCGTTCCTGCTTCAAGTTGAATATAATTCATAATTTCACCGAGTTCAGCCAGCCTTATTTCTTTTGTTTCGCTCGAAGTGATATTTACAAGTATATTTTTTGCTCCTTTTATCGAATTATTATTCAAAAGCGGAGATTTAAGCGCCGCATCAACAGCATCTATTGCGCGTTTTGCACCTGTACCGTATCCTGTTCCAAGTAGCGCTACACCACTGTTTTTCATTACTTTTTTCACATCTGCAAAATCAACGTTTATATAGCCTGATTTTGTAATTATTTCGGCAATACCTTTTGCAGCGCTTGCCAATATTTTATCAGCCTTTTTAAATCCATCGCGAAGCGGCAAATCTCCATACATTTCATATAATTTGTTATTGCTGATTAAAAGCAATGAATCGACATGATTTTTCAATTCATTGATTCCTGCAATTGCTTTGCGGCGAGGATCAAGACCTTCGTCTTTAAATGGAAGCGTAACGATTGCCACCGTTAATATGTCCATTTCTTTTGCAATCTTTGCGATAACAGGAGCCGCGCCTGTTCCTGTGCCTCCGCCCATTCCTGCTGTAATAAAAATCATTTCGGTATTATCGCTTAGTGCGGCTTTAATACTTTCAGCGCTCTCAATAGCAGCCTGTTTGCCTATTTCAGGATCACAGCCGGCGCCGCGTCCACGAGTAAGTTCGCATCCGAGTTGAATTTTAGTTTTTATCGGGCTGTCTTTTAATGCCTGCCCGTCAGTATTGCATATAGCAAAGTCAACTCCGACAATTCCCAAATCAGCCATATAATTTACGGCATTATTTCCGCCACCGCCGACACCAATAACTTTTATTATTGCACCTTGCGACATATTCCACTCAGGGATAAAATTAAAATTCGTATCCATAAATATATTTTTCATACTGTATCATCATTACTAAACCATCTATCAAAACGTTTAAATTTCTCCATAATACCTTTCTTACTTCCCGCATCAGAAGATTCAGGAATCTTTTCCGTTTCTTCCAAATCAGGAATTTGCATTTCCTGATTTTGAGGAATAGAATTTTCATTTGCAAGACCTTCAATAATAAGCCCTACTACCGTAGAATAAAATGGTTGCGTAAACTGACTTCCCGAATCGCTACTCAAATAAACAGGTTTTCCTATGCGGGCATTCAAGCCTGTTTTCAGTTCGGCAAACTGTTTAAAATTTGTCAACAGCGAACCTCCACCAGTGAATACTATTCCTGCATTTAATTTATCTGCATATCCGGATCTGTCTATCTCAAACATAATCGCGCCAAGTATTTCTTCCATACGGGCATCTATGATTTGCGATAAAGTTTTAAACGAAATTTCTTTTTTGCCATTTATAGAAAAATATATATTTTCCGAAGACAGATTGCCAAGACATGAACCGTGCTGTATTTTTATTGCCTCAGCAGTTCGTAGCAATATTCCGCAACCCTTTTTTATATCTTCGGTAACAATATTTCCTCCAAACGGAATTACTGCTGTATGACGAATTACTTTATCGTGAAAAACGACCAAATCGCTTGTACCGCCGCCAATGTCAACCAAAGCCACGCCCAATTCTTTTTCATCTTCTTCGAGTACGGCAGCGGCAGACGCAATCGGTTCGAGAATCAAACTGTTTAATTTAAGTTTTACCTTTTCGTTGTCCAAGCATTGTCTGATAATATCTGTTGAAATGGTTTTTCCTATTACGATGTGATAATTTCCTGTTAGTTCCTTGCCCAACATCCCGACAGGTTTTCTTATATCCATTTTGTCATCAATGTTGTAGCTTTGCGGAATAACATGCAAAATTTCCTCTCCCGGTTCCATTCGCAATGATTGCATTTTGGACTGTAATGCATCAATTTCATCCTGTGTTATTTGTAATCTTTCATTAGCACGCAGTTCTTTAACACTTTCACACACGCATCTTATGTGCTGTCCTGCGATTCCCACATAAACTTCGGAAAAATCAAGTCCCGATTCTAATTTTAATTCATCAACAGACTTTTTTATTAACTCCGTTACTTCTTTCAAATTTTCAACTTCGCCACGTACAATTCCTGTTGATGGAATTTCACAACTTCCCAAAATTCTGTAACGTTCAGAATCTGTTTTTTCTCCTATCAAAGCAACAATCTTTGTTGTACCAAGATCAATTGCGGCAATGTAATTTTTCATATCTTTATTTTTTACAAATTATTTGATTTTTATATTCTATATTTATGATTTTATATTTGTCCCAACCTATTGCGGGCATTGCGTATTTATAAAATTTTTGTAATTTATTTAATTTCGATTTAAAATTGTTCAAACTGCCGAGTTTAACAACATGTTCGGTAATTTGGGGAATTATTTCAATCTTATTGTTTGTTACATTAATTTGTTCTATCATATTATTCCAAAAAGCATCTTTTTTCAGAAAAACGGCAAATTCATAAAGTTGCTTAAGAAATTTTCCGCTTTCATTTTCAGGAATATAACCTGTAAAATCTGTTGATGGAATTGATGATATTTTTCCTGTAATAATCGGAATATTTAAATTCGGTTTGGGTGAAAGCGGAAAAATATATCCCGTATCGTCAATATAACAGCGTATATTTTCGCACTGTATCCGCACAACAGGATTTCTTTGAGCAATTTCCACATTTAAGTTTGCATCTATGGTTGTGTACACACTTATTGATTTGATTGCTTTGTTTTTACTTAACACCTGTTTTAATTTTGAAATGTTGATTTTATTCAACTGTTCGCCAATGATTTTTTCACCGCAGTTTAATAATATGGATTTGATATTGCTTGCAGTAATAAATGAAGATTCGCTGTCATTATTTATGATAACCTTAATGTTTTTGCATATCAATGTTTGCTCTCTGTCATCAACAAAAGCAAATGTAACAAGCAAATATGCGATAATTGCCGTTGTGGTCAAAGTTGCCAATATGTATTTTACCGATTTATTCATGGCATATTTTTGTTTCTAAATTCAATTTTTCATTCAACATTTTTGTTATCGGTTCGACAAACAAATCAATATCGCCTGCACCCAAAGTCAGCAATATGTCAAATTTTTTGCTGCTTACGATATTCATCAATTCATTTTTTTTGCACAATATTTTTTCTCTGCACTGCACTTTATCAAAAATTATTTTTGATGTTATTCCATCTATCGGAAGTTCACGAGCGGGATAAATATCAAGCAATATCAATTCATCGGCAAGACTCAAACTTTCTGCAAAACCATCGGCAAAATCACGTGTGCGCGTATATAAATGCGGTTGAAAAATTGCAGTTATCTTTCGTCCTGTAAACATATTTCTTATTGATGTTATTGTTGCTTTTAATTCTTCGGGATGATGTGCATAATCGTCAATATATGTCAATTTTGGCGTGTTTATCTTTACATCCATTCTGCGTTTTACTCCTGTAAAATCAGTAAGAGCATTTTTCAGTTTTTGTTCGTCAATTCCGACTGTCCATGCTAATGCAGTTGCGGCAATTGCATTTTCAACATTAATTAATCCGGGAACTCCAAGTTTGCAGTTGCGTATTTTTTTATCAGGTAAATTAATATCAAAAACATAACACCCGTCATTGCACGGTTTAATATCGGATGCATAAAAATCACATGGTTCGCTGCATGAATAAGTATAAATATTAATATTGCTTTTCGGCAAATCTATTTCTATTCCTTTTTTGATTATAAGCGTTCCGCCTGATTTTATTTGAGAAACAAATTTACCAAAAGCGTTACGCATTGCATCAATATTTCCATAAATGTCCAAATGGTCGGCATCTGTTGCCGTAACTACCGCAGCATCAGGGAAAAGTTGCAAAAATGAACGGTCAAACTCATCTGCTTCGGCAACTAAATTATTGCTTTGCGATAATAGCAAATTTGAATTGTAATTTTTGGAAATTCCACCCAAAAATGCATTACAGCCATCTGCGGCAACTGTCAATATATGCGCTAAAAGCGATGATGTACTTGTTTTTCCGTGAGTTCCTGCAATTGCAAATGTATGTTTGTCATTTGCAATCAGTCCGAGCGCTTTTGAACGTTTTACGATATTAAAATTATTCGACGTAAAATAGTTCAATTCGCTGTGTTCCTTCGGCACTGCGGGAGTATATATAATCAAAGTATGTTCGGCGTTTTTACAATTTTCCGGAATTAAAGCAATGTTATCTTCATAATGGATATAAATATTTTCGCTTTCGAGTTCCTGCGTAAGCGTTGATTTTATTCTGTCATAACCTGCAACAAAAAATCCGTAGTGCTTGTAATATCGGGCTAAAGCGCTCATCCCGATTCCTCCGATTCCGATTAAATATACTGCATTTGGATTCATTATCTTATAAGTTTTAAAATTTCATCAACAATATTCTCGGCTGCATTCGGCATTGCAAGTTTTGATATGTTATTTCCTAACATGTTCATTTTTTCTTCACTGCTTAATATTTGCAAAACGGTATCAATCAAATCATTTTGCGCATCGTTGTCATTTACTTTTATGGCTGCATCCTTATTGACCAGCGCCATCGCATTTTTTGTTTGATGGTCTTCGGAAACATTTGGAGATGGAACTAAAATACAGGGTTTTGCAACAATGCAAAGTTCCGAAATTGTTCCTGCCCCCGCACGAGATATAATAATATCGGCAGCAGCAAAAGCCAAATCCATTCTGTATATAAAATCAAAAACCTTTGTATTGTTCAAAGCCGAATAAGCAACTTCATCTTGCGCCTGCATAAAACCGCTTTTTCCTGTTTGCCAAATTAATTGAATATTATTGTTATTTATTCTGCGTAATTCTTTGAGTATAACCGTATTTAGTGTGCGAGCGCCAAGACTTCCGCCGATAACCAGCAATGTTTTTTTGGATTTGTCAATATTGAAAAATTCATAAGCCTCCTTTTCCAGATTTCTAACATCAAACAAATCCTGACGAACAGGATTGCCTGTGATAACTATTTTTTGTTTTGGAAAAAACTTATCCATTCCGTTATAAGCGACACATATTTTTTTTGCATTTTTTGCCAGCAGTTTATTGGTTAAACCTGCATAAGAATTTTGTTCCTGAATCAAAGTCGGAATTCCAAGTTTAGCCGCAGCACGCAAAGTCGGCGCACTTGCGTATCCGCCAACGCCAATAACAACATCAGGCGCAAAATCCTGTATTATTTTTTTCGCGCAGTTCAGACTTTTCATGAATTTAAATGGAACCGCAAAGTTTTTAAGAGTAAATCGCCGTTGCAATCCAACAACAGGCAATCCTATAATTTTGTAACCTGCAGCAGGTATTTTTTCCATTTCCATTCGTCCTGTTGCGCCTACAAACAAAATATCAATATCAGGATTGCGTTTTTTCAAGGTATTGGCAATTGACACAGCAGGATAAATATGTCCGCCCGTACCGCCGCCACTAATGATTATTTTTATTTTTTTATTGTTATCCATTGTATTCTATTGTTTTTTCGTTGATGTCGTTTGGTATATATTTTTCATCATCAGATTGTTGTTTTGACGTTTCCTGAAGATTTGCCGCTCTGCTTACGGATAAGATAATTCCAAATGCTATTCCCGTAAACAACATTGATGTTCCTCCGCGGCTTATGAATGGCAATGTTTGTCCGGTAACGGCAAAAACGCCGGTCGCAACAGCCATGTGTAACATAGCCTGAAAAACTACCATCAGCATTAAGCCCAAGACGGTAACAGACGAAAATATTCGCGTACATTTTTTTGCAATTATCGCTGCTCGATATAATAGAACCATATATATTATCAGTAACAGTATTCCGGAGAAAAGTCCGTATTCTTCGATAATTATTGAATAAATAAAATCAGAATCGGCATGAGGCAACGAATAACGCTGAGTACTGTTTCCTGGTCCTTTGCCGACAAGTCCTCCCGAAGCAACCGCAACTTTTGCTTTGTAAGCTTGTGTATTTTCATTTACCTGATTATTGGTATTTTCGATTTTATTTGGATTGGCAATTCTATTTCTTAATCCCATAGATACACGTGGCGGCCAGCCGATTGTAAGTCCCAGTATAACCAACAAAGTCAAACCCGCTAATGCCAGTCCGAACACTTTGAATAAATGTTTTACTTTTAAGCCGCCTATAAAAAGTATTGACATACAAATAATTCCGAGCAATAATCCCATTGATATTCCCGAAACAAAAGTAAGTACACAAATTGTTCCGATTGGTAAAATAATTTTTTTAAATACATCCTTAAAATTATCAAAAACATTATCTTCCAAAATGCTTGCGAGATATAACACAACGCTTATTTTTGCTACTTCAACAGGCTGAAACTTTATACTTCCTATTGCAATCCAGCGTGTAGCTTCGTTTATCTTTACGCCAAAAAATGACATGTACACAAGCAAACCAATACTGACAGCAAGCAATACTGTTGAAAAATTTTTATACACAGAAACAGGAATTCGATGGCAAATAAATAGTATTGCAAGACCCGCAATTAAAAATATCACATGGCGGTTAATAAAATACCAGTGAACACTATGACGATAACCATCCATTTCGGCTACTTTGGTTGCAGTAGAATACGCTACAGGTATTGAAAGAAAAACCAAAAGAAGAATTATTCTCCAAATAATTTTATCGCCGTCCAACTGTATTTTATTTAATAAATATTTCATAAATTTTAATATTATAAGTTCCTAACAGCCTGTTTAAATTGTCTGCCTCTGTCTTCGTAATTTTCAAATAAATCAAAGCTTGCACAAGCCGGCGACAATAAAACTGTATCTCCTGCGTATGCAAGTTCATACGATTTTTCAACAGCATCTTTTGCCGAATGTGTTTCTGTTATAATAGGAACTGCATCTTTGAAAAATGAAATAATTTTTGAATTGTCAACGCCCAAACAAACTATTGCACGTACCTTTTCTTTTACCAAATCAATGATTTCGCTGTAATCGTTACCTTTGTCGGTGCCGCCTGCAATCCATATAATTTTACCGTTTATACTGTCTAATGCATACCACACGGAATTTACGTTTGTGGCTTTGGAGTCGTTTATAAATTTTATTCCTCCCATGCTCAACACAAATTCCAACCGATGTTCTACGCCTTTGAATGTTGAAAGACTTTGACGTATTATTTCGTTTTTGATGTCAAGTACTTTGCCTGTAATTGCGGCTGCCATTGAGTTATAAATATTGTGCCTGCCTTTCAGCGACAAATCATCAACCAGTATAGAAAAAGTACCTGTGTTAACTTTCGCATACAGCGAATTATCTTCAACATGCGAACCCTGCTCAACATTTGTACGTTGCGAAAATGGTAACATTTTTGCTTTTGACACGATTTTTTCGATATGCTCCATCGTTATTTTATCGTCGGCGCAAAATATAAAACAGTCGTCATCGCTCATATTTTGTATGATTCTGAATTTTGAACGGGCATAATTTTCCAATTTATAATCGTATCTGTCTAAATGGTCTGGCGTAATATTCAACAAAACGGCAATATCGGCTTTAAATTCAAACATCCCATCAAGTTGAAAACTACTCAATTCCAACACATAATAATCGTGATTTTCCGTTGCAACCTGCATCGCAAAACTTTTACCGATATTACCTGCCAATCCAACGTTTATTCCTGCATTCTTCAAAAGAAAATGTATAAGCGTTGCAGTGGTTGTTTTACCGTTACTGCCTGTAACACAGATTTTTTTTGCATTACAGTAGCGTCCTGCAAATTCGATTTCGGAAATTATATTTATTCCTTTTTCTTTTATCTTTGTAAAAACAGGCGCTTTATCTGGAATACCCGGACTTTTTATTATTTCATCAGCATTTAATATTTTATTTTCAGTATGTTTATTTTCTTCAAAATCAATATTATATTCCAAAAGTATTTTTTTGTATTCATCTTTTATTTTTCCTTTATCGGAAATGAATACATCAAAATTTTTTATTTTGGCTAAAATCGCCGAGCCAATTCCACTTTCTCCTCCGCCTAAAATTACTATCCTTTTCATATTCGGTTCATCTCAATTTTAATGTTACAATACTGATTACCGCCAATAATAATGTGATAATCCAAAATCTCACCACAATTTTTGATTCGGGTATAGGATTTTTTGGTTTTTGAATAATTGCATCTATTCCTGCATAACCCTGTTTTTGGAAATGATGATGCAAAGGTGTCATTTTAAAAATCCTGCGACCTGCGCCGTATTTGTGTTTTGTGTATTTGAAATACATTACTTGCGCCAGAACTGATAAACTTTCGGCAAAAAATACTCCGCACAAGATAGGTATCAACAACTCTTTTCTAATCATTATTGCAAAAACGGCAATTATTCCTCCTATTGCCAAACTTCCTGTATCGCCCATAAATACTTGTGCAGGATAAGAATTATACCATAAAAATCCTATAAGAGCGCCAATAAATGCTCCTGCAAAAATTACAAGTTCTCCCGAATTGGGAATATACATTATGTTCAAATATCCTGCATAAATTACGTTTCCCGATAAATATGCAAAAATACCAAGCACAACGCCGATTATTGCCGATATTCCAGTTACCATGCCATCCATTCCATCTGTGAGATTTGCTCCGTTTGAAACAGCCGTAATAATCAAAATTACTGCAAGAACGAAGACAATCCACGTGATTGCTGATGTTTGGTCGTTTCCGGGAATAAGCATATTGTAATCAAATTCGTTATCTTTGAAAAACGGAATGGTTGTAATTGTTGATTTTACATTAGTTTCTGTTGTCGTTATTGCTGCCTGTTCGGTATTAATAATGATATTGTCAGATTTTTCGCGCACAACAATACTGTCGCTGAACCACATTGTAAGTCCTACAATTAATCCCAATCCTACTTGTCCTATGATTTTAAATTTCCCTTTTAATCCTTCTTTATTATGGCGGAATATTTTTATATAATCGTCTAAAAATCCGATTAATCCGAGCCATATTACAGAAATAATCATTAGAATGATATAAATATTGGTAAGATTACAAAACAAAAATACAGGAATGAGAATACTTAAAAGTATAATAATTCCGCCCATTGTAGGCGTGCCTTTTTTTTGCAACTGTCCTTCCAAACCTAAATTACGAATTTCTTCGCCTATCTGTTTCCGTCTTAAAAATTTAATAACATATTTGCCGAAAATCATTGATATGATCAGCGAAAATATTACAGCCATAGCCACTCTGAAACTGATGTACTTGAATACTCCGCTTCCCGGCAGGCTAAAATGTTTATTAATATATTCAAACAAATGATACAGCATAATCGGTTATTTTATATCATTAAAAATTTCATTTATAACTTCTCTGTCGCTGAAATGATTTCGCACTCCATTGATTTCCTGATACGACTCGTGTCCTTTTCCTGCAACAAGAATAACACTGTTTGGCTTTGCCATCATAATCGCTGTTTTTATTGCTTCACGGCGGTCGGCAATGATTAAAGTTTTTTTCCTGTCAACAATAGATATGCCTTCGCACATGTCGTTCAATATGTCTTCGGGTTTTTCGTATCGCGGATTATCGGATGTAAGTATTACAAGTCCGCTGTTTTCGCTTGCAATTTTTGCCATCATTGGACGTTTGCCTTTGTCGCGATTTCCTCCGCATCCTACAACAGTTATCAAATGTTCTTTCGGACAAATTTCACGTATTGTTGCAATTACATTTTCGAGAGCATTAGGAGTATGTGCGTAATCAATAATTGCCGTTACGGAATTGTTTGAACAAATACATTCAAATCTTCCATCGGCAGGATTCAAATCACTCAATAGTCGTAAAATCTCATTTTTTTCTATTTCGAGTTCACGCGCCACAGCGTAAACAGCTAACAAATTATAAGCATTGAAAACACCGATACATTTTGTCCAAACATCTGTACTATCTACGTTTAGTAACATTCCCATAAAACCGAGTTCAAGAATTTTACATTTGTAATCGGCAATTTTTTTCAGTGCATAAGTTTTGTATTTTGCTTTTGTATTTTGCATCATTACTTTTCCGTTTGGGTCGTCGATGTTTGTAAGTGCAAATGCTGTTGCCGGCAAATCATCAAAAAATTTCTTTTTTGCTTTTATATATTCATTAAAATTGCCGTGATAATCAAGATGATCGCGTGTAATATTTGAAAAAACGCCTCCTGTAAAAGTTAATCCTGCAATTCGTTCCTGAACAATAGAATGAGAACTTACTTCCATGAAACAATAATCACAGCCCGCATCAACCATTTTACCTATCAATTCGTTTAATTGAATTGCATCGGGAGTTGTATGTGTGGCTTCAATTTTTTTGTTGTCAATATAATTTGCAATTGTAGATATCAAACCTGCTTTGTATCCGTAATTTTTAATCAACTGATACAGTAATGTCGCCGTAGTTGTTTTTCCATTGGTTCCTGTTATGCCTATAAGTTTAAGTTTTGATGAAGGATTTCCATAAAATTCCGAAGCAACAATTCCGATAGCGGCGTTACTGTCGGCAACTTTTACATAACAAATATTCTGGTTTAATGTTTTGGGAAAATGTTCACAGATAATTGCCGTTGCTCCCTGTTTTATTGCATCATCTATAAAATGATGTCCATCTGTTTTTGTTCCAACAACGGCAAAAAACAGTTGATTTTCACAAACATTGCGCGAATCAAATCCAAGTGAATGGACATCTATATCTGCATTACCTGCAACTTCCCGAACTTTTATTTTTGATATTAATTTTAATAATTTCATTTTTCCGATTTTTACTTATCGCGTTTTTAATTTATATTTCCAGTTCCAAGTATATTGTTGCGCCCTTTGAAACTTCTGTTCCCGGCGAAATTGACTGCCGTTTTATTTTTCCTTTACCAGAAAATACTACTTTCAATCCTAACTTTTCGAGCAGATAAACGGCATTTCGCAATCCCATATTTATTACCGATGGAACTTTACTGTCGTCAATCTGTATTTTTGTTGTCGTTAATTTCGAGTTACTGTTTGAAATGTTCAGCCAATCTCCGCTTTTTGCATCACTGCTGACAGGAAGATCCAATTTTGATGTAATTGTTTTTACCTGTCGTGCCATACTGTTTTTCATCTTCGGTAAATACAGCGAATCATCGTTGCGTTTAACAGGTTCATACCAGTTTATATCCGAAGAATGTAACTTTTTAGCAATTTCTACAAATACAGGCACAGCATGTTCTATTCCATAAAAATTACCCTTAATCTGCTCACTGTACAATACAACAATAATTGAATATCTTGGCTTGTTGACAGGAACGTATCCTACAAAACTTGCCTGATATGCTGTTGTCGAACCTTTATAAGATGAGACTCTTACTGAATCCGTAATCTGTTGCTTTACTCCATCTATAATTGTGTCTCTGACATATTTTCTGAATTTGGATGTAATACGTTGCGCCGTTCCTGTTTTTCCTGCAAATTCAAATCCCAATGCATCCTTGTATTTTTTTATTGATGTTCCCGAATCTACAACAGATTGAAGCGCCTCTCGCGCTTTTGCCAATGTTTCGTCCGAACAGATTTTATCTTCTATGATTTCATTATCGAACGATTTTATTATCTGCCCTTTACGAAGTACGGCTTTTACAAATTTAGGCTTCATCATTTTTCCGTTGTTTGCAATAGCATTATAAAATGCGAGAGTGTGTATAGGCGCTAACTTGACATAATATCCGTACGAAGAAGGCGCCAGCAAATTTTCATTGGCTTGTTTTTGGGTTTCCATTTCGGCATAAGCTGACAATTCGCCTGCAATTTGCAGATTTAATGACTTTTGAAACAATCCGATTGAATGTAATTTGTCGAAAAATTTTTGAGGATTGTTGCCGTAGTATTTTGTTACAAGTTTTGCTGTTCCTATGTTTGATGAATTGGCAATTATTTTTCTTACCGAAAGTTTTCCAAAAAGATGGTCATCTCTGACTTTGAATTTTTTATATGTCCACACCATTTTTCCGCCTTCAATTTCAGTATTTTCTTTAATATCAATTACATCATCCAACTTCACAAATTCATCATCAAGCAAGGCTACTAATGAAGCAAGTTTGAATGTTGATCCGGGATCGCTTCTTTCCATTAATGCGTAATTGTGTGTATAGTTGTAAGTTCCATTACTATTACGTTTCATATTTACCATTGCACGAATTTCGCCTGTTTCGGTTTCCATTACTGTTGCAGTTCCGCCTTCAATGGCTATGCCTTTTCTGTTTCCTTCGTTAATTTGTTGCATCAATGCTTTTACGACTGTTTCCTGTATATTCAAATCCAAAGTTGTAACAACATCGCAACCTGCTTCAGACAAAACATTTGTTTCGCTGTTTATCGGTATCCCGTTTATAATAGCCCGCAAGCCATCTTTTCCTTTGATATATTTGTCAAACGATTTTTCAATTCCGCTTAAAGCAATACCATTACTGTTGACATTGCCTATAACGGAACGTGCAAGCGAGTCGTAAATTTCAACACGGCGCGTTGGTTCCTTGATTATCAATCCGCAAATTCCCTTGCCGAATTTGAAAACAGGAAAATTCAACAGTCTATCACGTTCTATACAGTTAATATTTCTGTTACCGATACGCTTATCGCGATAAGTATCCTGTACGTTTTGTTGTGTTGTATCCTGACTTTTACGTGATTTTTCACAAGATGTTTTTATAAAGGTTCTATAAGCATTCGCATTTTTATCTTGAAAAAGATTTGCCAGTGAATCAGCCAAACGGCTTATTTCACTGTTGATATAATTCTCGGCTTTTATTGTATCTTCCTTACGATGTTCTTTTATTCTACTGTTTAATTCTTCTCTGCGTTTTTTGATTTCTTTTTTTGATTCTATTCCGAGTTTTTTAATTTCCAGTTCCAAGTCTTGTCTGAGTTTTTTGTTGTACAATTCCATTTTTTTTCTCGAATTACCAACAAGATGTGTTTTCATTGCATAAAAATCAATTCTTACTTCATACATGGGAATTGATATGGCAAGCAATTTCATGTCGTGCGTATAAATATCTCCACGATTTGCCTGTACCAGTTCTTTTTTGATTTTTTCGGCTTTGGTTTTTAAATCGGTAAAAAATTGCAAATAAATCATTTTTCCAATAATCAATAAACCCAAAACCACTGCTACTAAATAAAACAGCGTTATCCGACGTATTATGTTGTTTACCTGTATCATTTTGTTTTTACGCGCATAAACGGTTTTTTTGATTCTTTTAATGTCAAATTTTTATCCTGTATTTTTTTCATGATTTCCGATTTTTTCTTCTCGTTCGATAATTTAGTTAATTGATTGATATATTCGGTTCTCAAGAATATAATTTCTTTGCTTAATTTTTTGTTTTCCAGAGCAGTATCTTCAACTTTGTAACAATATCCGATATAAAACACGGCTATAAAAAAAAGAAAAACAACATATCCTAAATGTTTTTGAATATTTCCACTTACAAATATTTTTCCAGACATAATGTCTTTCAATATTTTAGCTGCATTTAATCCTGTGTTTTTTTCTTCCATGTCATTTAATTTTTTCTGCTACTCTAAGTTTGGCGCTTCGTGCGCGACTGTTTTTTTCTATTTCCGATTTGCTTGGTACGATTGCTTTACGTGTAATCAGTTTAAATGGACATTCAATATTTCCATAGAAATCTTTTTTGATTTTGCCATCTGTATTTCCTGAACGCATAAAGTTTTTTACCAGTCGGTCTTCTATCGAATGATAAGTTATAACAACTAATCTTCCTTTGTTTTTCAGACTTTTGAACGAATGAACAAGCATTTGTTCGAGGGCATCCTTCTCCTGATTTACTTCAATTCTCAACGATTGAAAAGCTTTCGCCAAAAATTTATTTTCATCTTTTTTAGGCGTAATCGGCTTTATTGTACTTAAAAACTCTTTAACCGTTTTTATCGGTTTTTCGTTACGTTTTTCAACAATTATTTTTGCAAGTTGACTTGCATTTGATAATTCTCCATAACAACGAAATACACGTACCAACTCTCTTTCGGAATATTCATTCAAAAGTCTTACCGCCGAAAAATCTGAATCTTTATTCATTCTCATGTCAATTGCCGAATTATACCGAAACGAAAAACCGCGTGAAGCATCGTCGAAATGATGAGACGAAACTCCAAGGTCGGCAAGTATTCCATCTACTTCTGTAATTTTATTAAAACGTAAAAAGTTATACAAAAAACGAAAATTATTTCTAATAAAAATGACCCGTTCATCATTTATTTTGTTTGCTTCCGCATCGCTGTCGCGGTCGAATGCAACAAGCTGTCCTGTGGTTAAACGTTTCAAAATTTCACGAGAATGACCGCCTCCGCCGAATGTTGCATCAACATATATTCCTGCAGGATTAATGTTCAGCGCATCAACGCTTTCACTTAATAAAACCGGTATGTGATATGTTTCATTCATTTTATGTAAATCTTTATTTTTCAACTTTATCCAAAATATTTTTGTGCCGCTTCCGAAATTTCATCTTCGCTCATTACCAGAGCATCGAATTTCGGAGCGCTCCAAATTTCAATATGATCGTCGAAACCGATAAACGCCACTTCGACATTTGCTTCAATCATGTCAAGCAAGCGGCGCGGAACAATAATTCTGCCGCTGATTTCATCAGGCGTAACTTCAGCGCGATTATTCATAAATGTGCGCCAAAATTCGGATTGTTCCCTGTTCAGCAGATTGAGTTTGTTTTTCATTTGATTTACCAATGCAGTCCAAGCTTCAACAGTGTACATCGATAAACATTTCTGATAGAAATCTTTTTGTATTACCAAACGTTTTTCCGAATGTAAAAACAACTCATTTTTGAATGCAGCAGGAAACACTATGCGTCCTTTTGCATCAATCCTGCTTTTATATGTGCCTATAAACAGAGCCATTTTTTTATTTTCTATTCGGTTAATAATTAATTTTTATTTTTGCGACAAAGATATGTAATTTTATGGCATTTCATGTAACTTTTTGCCACATTTTGTATGAATATATGATAAAAAGTTAATAACATGCTGATAATGAAATAAATATGTTTTCAACAAAAAATGTTAATAATTTGTTGATAACCACTCAATATCTGTTAATTATCTTGTTAATAGATGTTGATAAATTTTCAAAGATTCGTGTAATTGTAAGGATTTATAGGGTATGTTTTCTTATAAATTCCGAAATATTTTTAAATCAGGGCAAAAATAATTTAAAAATCCGCAATTAAATTTTGTTGTATTCTTTATTTTTTATTTATCATTATTTTAATGTTTAAAATTAAACATACTATATTGTATTAGTCGTAAAATCAATTTATTATATTTATAAAAGCAAAAAAAATCTCAAAACTGTATTAGTAATAAAAGTGTAGTTAAATAAACTTTTTGATAGTTTATAGTAAAATCAGGTTATTTTGATATGACTTGGTTTTGTGATTATTTTACACCGACAATGACAACTCTACAAAATATTAACATAATGCCAATACGTAACTATCATAAAATCAACAAAAATTTAAAAATATTTTGCTGGTTTCAAAAAATATTTCTAATTTTGTTATTTATTATTATCTTTTAATATAAAACAATATAAAAATTATTATTTCATGGAATCAAAAAAGACAGACAAAGCCGAGCAATTACCTTTTGTTGTTAGCAAAGGGGTAAAAGAATGCTTAAACAGATTATTAAATTATTTTGAAAATACTCAGCAAAAGTATTTTAGCGAAGTAAGTTTAATTGGAGAGCTGATAAAAATGTTATGCTCTATTAATGGTAAAAACGTTAACCTTGAGGCAGCAATTAAGGTTTGTGATTACGAATACGAAAATGCAATGCTTTACAATAAGCAGGCACTGGAAAGTTTACGCGATTTTGAGCAGTACATTATCAAAAATCGTGGTATGTTTAACATTAATGTAGAGGATACAATTACGCATCTAATTACTGTAACGTTAGACCTGAATAAAGCAGCAAACGGTTTTCATAACAGTAATTTTAAAGACATAGTAGATCTGGTAAATACAACAGGTGAAAAGTAATTTTGTTAGTGACTCCCAAAAGTAAGTAAACCGCTTTTCAAGCGGTTTTTTTATTCCATTCAAATACAAATCGGAAAATGTATTAATTGATTTAATATTTACTTTTAGCCATATATTTTATTATCTTTGCATAAAATATTATGAGAAATGATAAAAAAATTAGTTTCTATATTATTCATAGTTATATTGGTCATTGTATGTATTTTAGGATATGTCAACATCAAAGACAAAAGTAATTCCGAAACGTATAATTTTCTAAATTTTGCAGGTAATAATGCTGTCGTTTACGTTAGAGTGAACCATCCCATGCAACTTACTGTTGATAATGAAAATTCCGAGTTTTTTAATTTGATTTATAAAAATGACAAATTCGTTGTGCCTGTTATCACAAGTCTGCTTCCGAATATCGCAGATACGAATGCCGTTATTCGGCGCAGTTCGATTTATGTTTTGTCATCGGCATTTGTAAATGAAAATAAATCGCTTGATTTTGTGCATTTTATTCCTGTAAAAAAACATGCCGATATCAACGAAAGTTTAGCGAAAATTGCAAAAAAAACAAACGATACATTAATCACAGACAGTGATATTTTGTGTTATGAATTTGATGGTTCCAAATTTTATATTAACAATTTTGATAATATTATCGCTGTAAGTTCTTCTTTTAACGCATTGAAAATAAACTTACAACAAGTAAAAAACAAACAGACTCTTGCCGAAGATATTTTTTTTACAGATTGGCTTCGCGCATCGGGACAATATGTTGACGCAAACATTTTTATCAATTCTACTCAATTGCCAAACCTCATAAATACATTGTTCGACAGGAACATTTCGGACGACTATTCCGACTTTATAAAAAACACTGCACAGTGGTTTATGCTTGATGCCAATATAACAAAAAGCCTTTGTAATTTTACAGGTTTTGTTTACACAAATAATCACAATTTTTTAAATATATTAAATTCGCAGCAAAAATCGGAATTTAAAACATTAAAGGCTTTACCGCCCGAAACGCTTGTAGCATATTCAATGCGTGTTGACAATATTGACAGTTTATTGAATACATATAACACATTTTTCAGCAATTCGACAAGCAATTATTTTGACAAACTCGCACAAATAAGTGATTCACTTTATCTGGATGTTGAGGATTTTATAAAATCGCTTTATCCTGAAGAAATTACGTTAGCCTACAATAACGCACACGGATGGATGACATTAATAAAAGTTTTGAACATTCAAAATGCTGTTACCGAATTAAATAAACTCAACAGACAAAATTTGCTTCGAGATATTATAACAGCAATATTCGGCAAGATTTTTGACCTCAATAAAGGCAACGAAATAAGTATTATTGATAATTTTGTTGTTATATCGCAAAATAAAATAAACAATCTTGGCAATATCGGAATTTTATCAATAAATTCCGATTATATTGTCGATGAATCTTTGGCTGCATTTTACGCAAATTCTGCTGGAATCAGCAAATTTTTTAATACTCAGAAGAAGAAAAGCAAAGATTTTTTCAAAAATATTTTTATTGAAATTATACCTGCCGATGGAAAATTTTATATAAATTCAAATATTTTATTAGTACATTCATCTCCTGTCAGGGAACATGCTGGAAGCGCTGCAATTAATACCGATAATATTATTGAAAACACACATACAAAAGCAAATGCCGTTTTGAAGCAAACTATAGAAAACACTGTTAATAAGCAAAAATACACAATATTGCAATACGCCGACAATTTGACAGAACTGATCGACATCAATGCAAAATCATTGTTTACAATAAATCTTGATGAAAAAATAGAAAGCAATATTTTTGTTATAAATCCATTTAACAGAGGAACTGCTTATTTGGTTTTTAATACCGAAAATAAAATTTACATGATTGATTTTAACGGAAAGCCGATGCGAGGTTTCCCTGTTGTATTGCCTGCAGCGGCAACGAACAGCATATCGGTTTTTGCATACGACAGAACATCCGATTTTCGCATCTTTATTGCATGTACGAATAAAAAAATCTACCTGTACAATACAAGCGGACAGAACGTAAACGGATGGAAAATTCCCAAAACGGAAGAAATTGTTCAATCGCCGATACAATTTATACGAATGGATGCAAAAGATTATTTAGTCGCTTTTGACAATAATCAAATCTATGTTTTCAACAGAAAAGGTTATGAACGTGTGGATGTTAAGGAAAAAGTACAAATTCCTGTAAATGCCGAATTTGAAAAACTTTCCAAACCTGCGCGATTACGGGTTAAAGACAGGTCGGGAAAACAGATAACCATAAATCTTGTAAACGGCAAAGTAATTCGCAAATAAATTTGTTAATCCGTTCATTAACATGAAGGTTTACATTATAATGTACAGTAAATCATGCTGTTTTTATTTCACAATCAAGAAAACAAATTGCAAATTATCAGTAATTTTATCAGCATGTATAATATTTCCGTAAATCCCGACCGCCGATTTGCAGTTGCGGTTTATTTTCATGTTTTTTAATATCGTTTTTATTCGTAATATATAATTTTTTGTACATTTGTCGCATATTAATCAAATAACAATTTTAATTTAAATGAAAATTTTAGTATTAAACTGCGGGAGTTCCTCAATAAAATATCAGGTTTTTGACATGTTTGACGGAAATAACGAGAACCGTATTTTGGCAAAAGGAATTATTGAACGCATAGGTTTGCAGGTAAGTAAAATTGTGCATAAATCAACAGGAAAAGAAAATGTGGAATTCCATGAATCGGTACAGAATCATGTTAAAGGCATAAACAAAATTCTTGATTTACTTGTATCGAATGAATATGGAATAATGCAAAGCCTTGACGAAATTTCAGCTGTGGGGCATCGCGTAGCACACGGCGGCGAGCATTTTACGTCAAGCATACTGATTGATGAAGATGCAGAACAAAAAATCGAAGAATATTCGGAACTTGCACCTTTGCACAATCCGGCAAATCTTAACGGAATAAAAGCTATCAGACAGATTTTGCCCGGCATTCCGCAGGTTGCATGTTTCGATACCTCGTTTCATCAGACAATGCCGCCACATTCATACCTGTATGCATTGCCGTACGATTATTATTCAAAACATAAAATACGCCGTTACGGATTTCATGGAACAAGTCATAAATTCGTATCCGACAAGGCTTGCAGCAAACTCGGTTACAATATCGAAAATACTAAAATAATCACCTGTCATTTAGGCAACGGCTCGTCAATAACGGCTGTTGACAAAGGCAAATCAGTAGATACGACAATGGGATTTACTCCTCTCGAAGGATTGATGATGGGAACGCGCTGCGGCGATATTGATGCTGGCATTATTTTATATCTTTCACAGTCGAAAAATTTAAGCAGTGAACAAATTAATGATTTACTGAATAAAGAAAGCGGACTGTACGGAATATCAGGAGTTTCGTCTGACATGCGCGACCTATGGAATGCCGCCGACAGCGGAAATAAACACGCAAAACTTGCTCTTGACATGTTTATGTACAGGGCTTTGAAATATATAGGCGCTTATGCAGCAGTAATGAACGGCGTTGATATTATAGTATTTACGGGCGGAATTGGAGAAAACGATTTTCAAGTTCGCCAAACAATATCCGAAAAACTTGAATACCTTGGAGTTGATTTTGACAGAGAAAAAAATCACATGCTGCGCGGAGTTGATTTTGAAATCATAACAAAACCCGACTCAAAGGTAAAAGTGGTTGTTGCTGCCACCGACGAAGAACTGGTAATTGCAATTGACACAATGAAATTGACTGATAATAAATAATAAAAATATATGATAACAAAACTTGTACAAATAAACGATGCGGTCAAAGCAAAAGGCAAAAAAATGCTTGTAGCCGCTTATGCAAACGATGCTCATACAATTGAAGCAGCAGGAATCGCCGTTGATGCGGGAATAATCAATGCCACTCTGGTTGGAGATATTGATGTCATTAAAAAGGTATGCGCTGCCGAAAATATAGATGTAAACAAATATACGCTTGTACACGAAAGTGACGAAACCAAAGCAGCCTCCCTTGCCGTAAGCCTCATAAATCAAGGCAAAGGCGATATTTTGATGAAAGGATTATGTTCGACCGACAAGTATATGCGAGCGATTTTAAACAGGGAAAACGGCTTAATGCCCGGCGGAAAGGCTGTACTGTCGCACGTTTCCGTATTTGAAATTCCTGCATACAGAAAACTTTTGATAACAGGCGATGTTGCCGTAATTCCTGCACCCGACCTTAATCAAAAAATTGCAATTACAAACTACTGTATTAATGTTGCACATACTCTTGGAATTGAGAAACCAAAAGTAGCGCTGATTGCCGCTACCGAACAAATGATGCCCGGAATGCAAGCCTGCATCGATGCCGCAATTATTGCAAAAATGAGCGAAAGAAATCAAATTAAAAATGCTATTGTTGATGGACCTCTCGGCTTGGATGTGGCTATCGAAGCAGAAAGCGCAGTCATCAAAAAAGTAACAGGCGAAGTGGCAGGCGATGCCGACTGTCTGATATGGCCTAACATTGAAACAGGAAATGTATTTTATAAAACATCGACAAAATTTGCAAATGCCGAACTTGCTGCTATTGTAACAGGAGCAAAAGTTCCGTGTGTGCTTTCATCACGCGGAGACAGCGCTCAAACCAAAGCATACTCAATAGCTCTTGCGGCACTAATGGCAAAATGACGATTTCGGTTGCTTCACCCTTGCGGGTTCGTAATGACATACTATAATTATAAAGCATCTAACTCAATATATCCTCTACAAAATTTGTAAGTTCTACAAAGTCGGATACGCTCAATGTTTCAGGGCGCAATGACAGAAAACGGTTTTGGGGAATTGACATGTTGCCTGTAATTAATTTTAAGGAGTTTCTAACAGTTTTACGCCTTTGATTGAATGTCGCTTTTACCGTTTTTTTGAAAAGCGCTTCATCACAACCTAAATGCTGAACCGAATTTCTGGTAAGGCGAATTACAGCCGATTTCACTTTCGGCGGAGGCGTAAATGCATTTTCATGAACGGTAAAAAGATATTCAACATTATAAAATGCCTGTATCAATACGCTTAAAATTCCGTAAGTTTTTGAGCCGGGTTTTTCGGCTATTCGTTCTGCAACTTCCTTTTGTATCATACAAACTGCTTCGGGAATACGGTTCTTTGCATCAAGAATTTTAAAAAATATTTGAGACGATATATTATAGGGTAAATTTCCAATAATGCAAAACGGTTTGTCGAATACGTCATGCAGGTTAAGTTTTAAAAAATCGCCTTTAATGAGTTTATTTTTAATATCAGGAAAAGTTTTATGCAAAAAAGCGATTGATTCGCTGTCAATTTCTATTGTTTTGAAATCAATATCTTTTTCGAGCAGAAATTCGGTCAGGATACCTGTTCCTGCGCCTATTTCGAGCAATGATTCCGTATTATCGGATATGCTTTGAGATATGCGTTCTGCAATTTGCCTGTCGTGCAAAAAATGCTGTCCGAGTGATTTTTTGGGGCGCACGTACATCCGTCAGTTTTAATTAAATTCCGACATAAATTTTATTCTTACAAGGCGCACTTCTTCTTCGGTATAGTCGGTACCAAGTTCGATCATGGCATCTTCAAGCGATTCGCTTACGGCTTCATTGCGAAAATAATTGTAAATATCTTCGCTTTTATCGTCATCAATGGTATAATTGATATAGTAGTCAATATTCAGTTTTGTGCCTGAACTTACTATGGCTTCTATTTCGGTAAGCAGTTCGTCCATTTCGATATTTTTTGCTCTGGCGATTTCGTCAAGCGGGAGTTTATGGTCAATGCTTTGTATCACAAACACCTTTGCTCCCGATTTATATCCCATAGATTTAACAATCATATCCAAAGGTCGTTCTATTTCTCTTTCTTCGACGTACCGTCCTATAAGTTCAACAAATTCCTGTCCGTATTTTTTTGCTTTGCCCTCTCCTACTCCCTGACAGTTTTTCAGTTCATCAATAGTAATAGGATATTGTGTTGCCATATCTTCAAGCGATGTATCCTGAAAAAGAACAAATGGCGGAAGGTTTAATTTTTTGGAAATTGATTTTCTCAAATCTTTAAGCATGGCAAAAAGTTCTTCGTCGGCGGCGCTGCTGCTTCCGTTGCGTGTGCTTAGCAAATCGTCATCTTCGTCGCTTTCTGCATATTCGTGGTCGCGTACAAGCATCAGCGAATATGGTTTTTTCAAAAATTCATGCCCTTTTTTGCTTACGCGAAGCAAACCGTAATTTTCAATTTCCTTGTCAATAAGATGAAGAACCAGCCCCTGTCGTATAATTGCGTTCCAGTAATGCGGAGTTTGGTCTTTTCCTATTCCAAATTCTTCAAGTTCTTCATGTTTATACGATTTTGTCATCGAATCTCTTTCGCCGCAAATGATATTTACAATATGTTCGGCTTTGAATTCTTCCTTTACTTTTAATATTAATTCAAGCACGAGTTGCATATCTTCCTTGCCTTCAAATTTCTCTTTTGGATGCAGGCAATTATCGCAGGAACCGCAATTCGGTTCTTCATAATCTTCGCCGAAATAATTAAGAAGCGTTTTTCTGCGGCATAATGATGATTCGGCGTATGCAACCATTTCAAGAAGCAGCTGTTTTCCGATTTCCTGTTCGGCAATGGGCTTGCCTTGCATAAATTTTTCAAGGCGTTGAATATCTTTGTAACTGTAAAAAGCAATACACTGTCCTTCGCCTGCGTCGCGCCCTCCTCTGCCCGTTTCCTGATAATAACCTTCAAGGCTTTTTGGAATATCAAAATGAATAACAAAACGAACATCGGGCTTGTCAATTCCCATTCCGAATGCAATAGTTGCAACGATAACATCAACATCTTCCATCAAAAACTTATCCTGATTTTCGGAACGTGTGGCGGAATCCATTCCCGCATGATATGCCAGCGCTTTTATTCCATTTATTCTTAATATTTCGGCAACATCTTCTACCCGCTTTCGACTTAAACAGTAGATTATTCCCGATTTGCCTTCATTATTTTTTATGTACTTGATGATTTCCTTTACGGCATTTATTTTAGGACGAATTTCGTAATACAGATTTGCACGATTAAAAGATGATTTGAAAACATTTGCGTTCATCATCCCGAGATTTTTTTGAATATCGTTCTGTACTTTGGGCGTTGCTGTTGCTGTAAGCGTGATTATGGGAGCCGTTCCTATTTCACTTATTATTGATTTTATTCGGCGATATTCCGGACGAAAATCATGTCCCCATTCCGAAATACAATGCGCCTCGTCAATAGCGTAAAATGATATTTTGATTTGTTTGAAAAACTGAACATTTTCTTCTTTTGTAAGTGATTCGGGGGCAACATACAGCATTTTTGTACGTCCGTCCATCACATTTTGCTTTACTGTGGCAATTTGCGCTCGATTAAGCGATGAATTAAGAAAGTGTGCAATACCTTCGTCAATACTGAATCCTCTGATAGAATCAACCTGATTTTTCATCAATGCTATCAGCGGCGATATTATTATACATGTGCCATCCATTATCAGTGCGGGCAACTGATAGCACAAAGATTTTCCTCCGCCCGTAGGCATTAGCACAAAAGTATCATTGCCATTCAAAACATTGCGGATTATTTCTTCCTGATTTCCTTTGAATGATTCGAATCCAAAATACCTTTTCAGTTCGCTTGCAAGCGAAATATCGGCATACTTATTATGCTCCATTTTTTAATATGCTATTCAATAAGGTAACAAATGTACATTTTTTTTTTCATTCATACAAATTTTATTTTTTTATTTGCTTTTTCACTGTTTATTAGACGTATTCGAGAAA
>JAIRRX010000085.1 GCA_031255755.1 Prevotellaceae bacterium
GCTGACGCTCGCAATGACAAAAAAACAGCACTTATAAACTATTTTCCAGAAGAAGTCTATTATAATAACCGTACAGCCATTGACGTTTTTATCATCAATGGCTGTACAGTCATTTTTCAATTATCAGGGAAACTTACTGCCCTGTATCAAAATTAACATACCTGTTCGATATTCCATACAAATGCGCGTGAACCTTGCATTTTTGTTGTTTTATCAAGGATGCGCAAATCGTTCAGAATATTTTCTACTTTTTCATCTTCAACAATTGCAAGTACCGATGAATTCATCGATGGCCATGCGTGAGTGCCGTAGTGCGGTTCGCCGTCAACGCTTCCGCGACCTTCGGTGAGCTCCCATTTTGTAAATCCTCGCACGTTGTTGTCATCAAGTAATAGCGCTATTCTTTCTGTCAACGCCTGATTGTATGATATAAATACTGCTTTCATGATTTTTCCGTATTTCAAATTTAATTAACTATTATTTAAACGTTTGATTGAATGTTTAAGTTCTTCTATTTCCTGTTTTGCTTCTTCACTTGTATGTTTCTTTCTAAACACCTTATTACTTACCAGCAAAGCATATAAAACAGGTATTACCAGCAATGTAAGCATAGTAGAGAATGTTAACCCGCCAACGATTGCTATACCCATAGGTTTCCATATTTCAGAACCTACGCCACCGCCTATTGCAAGCGGCAACATGCCCAATATTGTTGTGAGCGAAGTCATTAATACAGGACGCAAACGGCTTTTTCCAGCCATTACAACTGCCGTACGTACTTTATTGCCACGTTCTACAAGCAGATTGGTATAGTCAACCATCACAATACCGTTTTTAACAACAATACCTACAAGCATAACCGCTCCTATCAAGGCAATAATGCTGAGAGGCGTATTTGTTACAAACAGACCGAGAAATACGCCTGTAAATGCAAATGGGATTGTAAACATAATGATAAACGGCATTTTGAACGATTCAAACTGCGTTGCCATAACTATGTACACAAGAATAACAATAAGTATCAGCAAAGTCATCATATCCTGATTTGATTCCTGCTGATCTTCTATTGTACCTCCGATAACAATATCTACACCCTGCGGCGTTTCATACTCGCGCACAAGCCCGGTTACATCCCGCACCACATCTCCGAGTGCGGCGTCAGCCGACAGCAGCGCATTAACGCTTACAAGCCGGCGGCGATTTTCGCGTTCAATTGCAGGAGCAGCAAATTCGTTATTTATCGTTGCTATTTCACCAAGTTTTATATGCTGTCCCAAATTATTAGACAATGTAATATTTCGTATATCATCAAGGGATTTGCGAAATTCTTCGGAATATCTGACAACAATATCGTACTCGTCTCCATCTTCGCGATATTTGCTTGCAATTAATCCGTCAATTCTGTTGCGTACCGCCTGAGATGCCATGACGCCTGTCATTCCGTAATATGCAAGTTTTGTTCTGTCAAATTCGACATTATATTCCGGGCGCATATCATCTCTCGACAGTTGAGCATCTCTTAAACCGTTTACTTTTGACAGTTTTTCTTTCCATTCGAGCGCTATTGTATTTGTTAAGTCCAAATCGGCGCCGAATATTTTGAGTTGTACATTACTCGGACCTCCCATCGAGCCACCGCCGCTTCCTCCGGGAGTAACCGAATATTGTCTGATTTCAGGAATATCAGCAAAATCTTTTCTCAACAGGTCTGATATTTCAAAAATTGTGCGCTTGCGTTCGGTTGAACGCGGCAAACGCAGTCTGAAATTAATTATATGCGAACCCGACGACTGCATTGCAGCAAATGCGCTTGAACCTGAATTTGCACCTGCACTCGATGACAATATTTGTACTTCGGGATATTTTTCGGCAACAATATTTTCTATTTTACGGGCAATCTTTGAAGTATATTCTACACTTACATTTTGCTCCATCTCTACCGTTGCCGAAATCATTCCATTATCGGATTGTGGAAAAAATTCAATAGGAACCACCATTAATAAAAACAGCGAACTTATAAACAGCATTAATGTTATCAACAAAACCGATATTCGATGCCAAACAGCCCATGTGAGAAGTTTAGCATAAACAATATCAAGCATATTGAGCAATTTGTCAATTGGTTTGTAAATAATTCCCATGCCTTTATAACTGTGAACACCACCTTCGAGTTTAAGCAAATACGCCGAAAGCATTGGAGTAACAGAAATAGCAACCGTTGTCGAAACGCACACAACTATTGTTACAATCCAGCCAAGTTCACGGAACATAATACCCATCATTCCAGATATAAGAGTAAGCGGAAGGAATACAGCAACAATTACAAGCGTTGTAACTATTACCGAAATCCAGACTTCGTTTGTCGCATACACCGCCGCTTCTTTTGGGCTGCTTCCTCTCTCAATATGCGTTGTTATATTTTCCAGCACCACAATGGCATCGTCAACAACCATACCTATTGCAATTGACAGCGAACTGAGTGAAATTATATTAAGCGTACTTCCCGTAGCATACAGATAAATAAATGCCGTAATAAGCGATATGGGAATAGTCAAACAAATTATGAATGTTGCCCGCCAGCGTCCCAGAAACGCCATTACCACCAAAATTACGAAAATAAAGGCATACATCACCGTTTCGCTCAATGATGCAATATTGTCTTTGATTGCTTCCGAACCATCCATTACAATATCAATATTGATATCTTTGGGTAATGTTTCCTGTATTTGAGGCAAAAGTTTATTAATCTGATTTACTATATTAACCGTATTTGCACCGGATTGCTTCTGCACTATAGCCATAAGACCTTTTTTGCCGTTGATACGCGAATCCATTGTGGCTTTTTCGAGCGTATCCTTAACTACGGCAATGTCGCTAAGCAAAACGTTTTTACCGTCAACACTGTAAACTACAATATCTTTCAAAATATCGCTACTTTTAAATTCGCCATCGGCTTTGAGATTAAAAGTATTGTTTCCTATGTCGATGGTTCCGCTCGGCACGTTTATGTTTTCGGCGGCAATTATATTTCCTATCTGTTCAACAGTAAGATTATACGCATCTATCTTGTTAGGGTCAACATTCACCTGTATTTCACGTTCGGGAATACCCATCAGGCTCACTGCGCCCACTCCGTCAATACGGTTTAATATGTTTACAAGTTTATCATCAAGAATTTTATTGAGTGCGGCGTAACTTTCATCTGCTGTTGCCGTCAATACCATTACAGGCATCATAGAACTGCTGAATTTGAATATCGTAGGATATGTAACTTCGTCGGGAAGATAATCCCGTACACGACTTACAACATCTCGCACGTCGTTTACCGCTTCGTTGAGGTCGCAGCCCCATTCCATTTCAAGACTTACCATCGACACATTATCTCTTGATGTCGATGTAAGTTTTTTGAGATTATTAACCGTATTAAGGTTATCTTCGAGTATGCGGGTAATATTGGTTTCAATATCGGCTGCATTTGCTCCCTGATATGACGTTACAACACTTACGTACGGAATATCCATTTCGGGAAACTGGTCAATAGCCAAATTATTTAGCGAAAATAAGCCCAATACCATTACACCTATGAAAATCAACATTGTTGATATAGGTTTTTTTACCGCTGTTTGATAAATTTTCATCTTTTACTTCGTTTATTTTATTTTTTTGTTGCTTAATCGGCGTCTGTCCGACTTATTGTTTGAGTCGGAAAAAATTATTAGCAAACCGAAATACGCAACAGGTTATAATTATCAATCGTTTTTAACTGTTACTTCTTTTCCGTCATCAAGCCTTGATAAACTTGTTATTGCAACTTCGTCATCAACATCTATGCCTGATAATATTTCACACATGTCTCCGTTTTGAATACCAAGCATAACTACTCGCCGTTCGACAATGCCGTTTTTAACTACAAAAGCAAATTTTTCGTTTGTACCTATTTGCTTTTGAACAGCAACATCGGGAATCATAATTCCTTCTTTTTTACCGAAATTGAGAATTACTCTGCCGAACATTCCGGGACGAACACGTTCGTTACGGTTTGCAAGTTTAATTTCTACTGTAAATGTTCGCGTGGCTGTTGCCAACGTAGGATGTACAAGGCTTATTTCGCCTTTAAAAATTTCATCGCCGTAAACATCGAGTTTAACATCGGCTTGCAAACCTTTTTTTACCTGTGTATAATATTGTTCAGAAACGTTTATCAAAAGTTTGACAGGACTGATTTGTTCTATTACAAGCACTGGTTTTGCCGCATTGTACATATCGCCATCATCATAATTTCGCGCTGTGATAATGCCGTTTATCGGCGCTAAAAGTTGAGTATTTTCGAGTAAGTTATTGTATGATGTAACTTGCAAATCAAGAGCCATTTTTGCCGCATCCCAATTAGCCTTGCTTACTCCACCTATTTTGTACAGTTCATCAACGCGCTCAAAATCTTTTTTGCTGTTTTCGATTTGCAATTCGAGTTGAGCAAGATTAGTTGCATCCATTTGTACAAGTTTTTGTCCTTTAACAACATGGTCGCCTATTTCAACCAGTATTTTACTTATTCGTACAGGTGCGTTCGGCGCAATATTGTTTGTTTTTTCCGATTCGACCGTTGCTGTAAATTCCTGTATTCGGTCGATAGTTTGCTTGTGTGCAACAGATGTTTTTACAAGTATTTTTGTATCGACAGGTTTAGTTGTTTCGTCTGATTTTTTGCTACTTTGGCTGCATGACATCATCATACCCAAAGTTAATAACAAAATAGTGTTTTTTACTGACTTTTTCATTTTATATTATTTATTTTATTATTTTTCTGTTTTTCATAATTTGATTTATACATTATAACCATCTATTCGGCGATTGTTTCGCGTCCGAGAGTTTTGTACAGATCGGCTTTTGCCGTAAGATAGTTATATATTGACTGATTATATACAAGTTCGGCTTGAGTCAAAGCGATTTCACTGTCATTGACTTCAAGAATTGTTCCTGTTCCTACTTCATAGCGTTTTACGGCGATTGCTCTGCCTTTTTCCGCCTGATTTATACTTTCCTTATCGGACATTACCTGTTCGACACTTGCCGATATATTGTTTAAATAACTTTGTACAAGCATATTCAACTGACGTTCGGTATTGAGACGTGTATCCTGCATTTGCTGAAGTTGTATCTTTATCTGTTTCGTTTTTTTACTTGTAGAAACATCCAGCAGAGGAATATTTAAATTAAGTCCGAGCGTTGAATGTGGAAACCATCTGTAATGAAAAATTTTAAAATTATCATTCATTGACAGATACGTATATCCGAACGATGCCGAAAGCGTAGGAAGATAACTTGTTCGCTGAACCGATAACTGCTTTTTCAGCATTTCGGCTGTAATATCTAATTGTTTAAGATCGCTGTTCTGTTCAAGGTTTAATGCGTTTGCCTGAATTTGTCGGGTAAACATTCCACGTTCGTGATCTTTCAAATTTCCTTCGATTGCTATTTCAACATTCGGGTCTATTCCCATTAATACTTTAAGTTGCAATATGGCTAAACGAATTGCATTTTCCGCACTTACAACATTCGGTTTTATGGAACGCATCTGCACTTCGGCGCGAATTTTATCATATTCGCTTACCAAACCTTGCTTATATTTGGCATCAATGTTCTTATAATTTTCTTCGGCATTTTTGTAACTTTTTTCAAGAACCGTATGACTGTCTTGAGCCAGAAGTAATTGATAATATGCCTTTGCTACCTGATTTATCAAATCAAGACGCGAAGCTGTGGCTTTTTCCGATGCCAGTTCAATATCGGCTTTTGTCAGATTCATGGTTTTATACAAAGCGGGCGCAAACAAAGGCAAATTTACCTGAATTCCTCCGGAATAATTATTGTCGCTGCCAATCTGAATACTTTGTCCGCCTATAACCATTGTCTGTTTTTTGAGCGTTCGCGAATATGATCCTACGGCGTTTATTTGCGGATACAATCCTGCATATATTTCTTTATTTGCCGCTTTTTTCAATTCTATATTTTTGTCGGCAATTCTGATTGTCGGATTTTCGCTTTGCGCAATTTCTATTGCCTGGTTCAATGTAATTTTCAATATACTGTCGTTCGTTCTCGCAGAATCCTGAGAATAAACGTTTGTAGATATTGTGAATACAAGCATTATTATTAAAATTTTCTTAATTTTTGAAATTCTTCTCATCATTTATTATTTTATTCTTTAATTTATAAACTCATTTTATTTGATACAAAATATTAATTTTATATATATAACAATTTGGTATGGAAAATATTTTAAAACTCATATTAATTTCATATATATGCTTTATTTTCCGATACAAAACTTTCTATTTCTTTTAATCCCTTTTCCGTTGAAATTCCTCTGCAAAAACTAATAATAATAGTTGTGAAAATTTCACGCGGATGGAATTGTCGTATGGATTTAATGCTGTCAAGTCCTTCGATTTGCGCAAGAAGCAAAGTTGATATCAAATCAAGATTCAAATCGTTTCGTACTGTTTGCTGTTCCACGCCTTTTTTGAGATGTCCCGCCATAAACGTAAAATAGATATCCCGATATTTATTATTTTTTTCAGTTGCTTTCGGATAAAATTTTTTCAAATCAATTAAAAAACATTCTCTTGCTTTTGAAAACGTTTCGTTTTTGGTTTCTTCGGCTACATATTTAAGAGTATTCAAAATACCTATAATACAGCTTGGCGTTGTATCAATAATTCGTTTGACAATACTGTGATGCTCCGACCACTTTTTTTCAAGCAGTTTTTCGAGCAAATCTTCCTTATTGGCAAACATTTCATACAATGTGCGTTTTGATATTCCTGCTTCGGCGGCAATTTCGTCCATTGTTACCGAACGTATTCCGCGTTGCAAAAACATATCTCCTGCTATAGTTATAATTTTATTGTACATATCACCTGTTTATTTGTGTTTGTTATTTTATTATTTCGGGGAGCAAAAGTAGATAAAACTTTTAAAACCACAAAAGTTTTCATAGTTTTAATATAAATTAACTCAAATATGATTGTGAAAAACATTCATCAACACGTAAATAACAGCGCATATCACAGCATAGATAAATTGTTGTTGATATGAGAAAGATCCTTTATATCAGAAGATATTGCAGCAGAAAATTGCCGATTTATTTTGTGCGTTTTCATTAATTTCAAAACAGATTAAAGTTAGCAATATTATTAAAAATTTTTTTCATTATATTATCTCCTATAATTTTACTCAAAATCATGTTTATTATTTTTAGTTTGCAAGATTTTGAATAATTTTCTTTCTACTCGTTTGGCTTTTCGTAAGAAATAAATCCGCCCGTTTTTCAGAAAGTATCTGCTCTTTCCTGCATTATGATTTGAGTGTTTTGCAGTTTCACTCTGCGATTTATGGTCAGTTTGCAGTTCTTTATATAATAGTGGCGGTCGAACCGTCGTTAAATTTTTGATAAAAAAACGGACTTACATATCCGCTTCCTGAGGTTGTGAGAATTACCCGCACAATCGAATAAATAAGCCCGCATTTCTGCAAGCGTTTTCTATTCTTGACTGTGCTATTGAAATTTCTCACATTTCAGAAAGTCAGAATATAGCAAAACGCTAATCTATATGTCTAATAATTTATCTTATACTTTATGTCATATTTTTTCTCGGATTATAAATCAGCAGCAAAATTATTAAATTTTATATATTCAACAAAATTTTTGTCATTTTTTTGTTCATATTTGATTGCAAAATGAATAATAAAACATTACTCTCATCTTTTCATAATTATAATAGTATTGATTTATAAATCGTTTTTTAATAACACATAATTGATTACACAATTTATTTGTTATCTTCAATTATTAAATCGTAAATTATTTATGCCTGATGCTGCTGACGAAGCAGGTCATTTACCGTTTTCACGGGATTGAATGTTTCTATCGGCGTTTCAACAAAAATTGTATTCCATTTGCTCATTGCGCCGTTCCAAAGTCCCGGCAGTTCCAAAACTTTGATTTTTTTTCCTGCTCTGCTTTTTTCGGAAATGAAACCTGTTGAATTGTCGCGAAAATCTGGAAGATTAAATTTTTCGCCTTTGTAATTTTTAATACAGCAAACCAAATCAACAGGGTTGAAGTGCGTTGATAAAGCAAACATTTCCATTGCCTTTTTGTCTTTTTTGTTGATTTGCGAACTTTCAAGAATTTGCAGCGATGTTGTGCCGTCATTTTCATGTATCAAAAACGGACCTCCGCCCGGTTCGCCTTCGTTTTTTACCATTCCACAAACTCTTACAGGGCGATTCAGTTTCGACAGCAACAGTTCTCTGTCTGCATTTTTCGGTAAATCAATACAAAGATTTTTACTCAAAAATTCGATAATTTCATCTGTTTGCAGAGTATAATCATTTGTTTGTAACCGATTTATATAATCGAATATTTTATTTCGACAATCAATCAAAACTCCTGCAATTATTTTTTTCCATCGTATTGTTTCGGCAAGTTTTGTTTCGGGAACAACATTATCCACGTTTTTTATAAAAACAATATCACTGTCAATTTCATTAAGATTTTCTAATAGCGCGCCGTGTCCGCCGGGATAAAAAACCAGAGAACCATCACTGTTGCGAAAAGGCATATTATCAGGCGTAACGGCTATTGTATCGGTTGTTGTTTTTTGTGTTGAAAAATTTATTTTATAATCAACTTCGTATTTGTTGCCGTAAGATTTTATGGTTTGGTCGCGCAATTTTTGAAACAGTTCAACATGTTCGGTTGATACTGTAAAATGCAGATTTGCCGTTTTTGTTTTCGTTTCATGCGCATATTTTGCAGCTTCAACCAAATGTTCTTCAAACGGCGTTCGTTTGAAATTTTCGTATCTGTGAAAAAGCAGAATACCTTTTGGCATGTTTCCATAATTTAAGCCCTGCGAAGCGAGCAGAAAATTAAGAATTTCAGACTTTGAAGATGCTCTGTATTTTGTCAGTTCATCATAAAAAGCGAATTTTGTAATGTTATCAAAAAATATTTTTGCATCGCGGTTTTTAGTGCTTACCTCGTCGATATTTGCTCCGTTTTCAAACATTTCTTTGGCTTCAAACAGCGATTTGAACATTCGTGAAGCAGCGCCCGACGCCGGAACGAATTTGGTTTTACTTCCATCAAAATTTTCATAAACATTTTCAAATTTTTTTTGTTCATCCGCCGAAAGTTTTAACACGCCGCGTTCTGTGCCTGCCGCAGATTTTATCTGCAAAAACGGAAATCCTGTTTCAAAGCGTTTTAACTGTTCTTCTACATCCGTTTTATTGATACCTGCTTTGTTGATATTTTGTAAGTCATTTTTATTTAGCATAGTTTGTATTTTTATTAATTTATCAAATTAAAATTCAGCAAATTTAATATTTTTTTTTGTTCGATGCTTACATTTTTTGCGAGTACTTTACAGGATGCAAATTCCCTCCTCAAATTATAATTGGACCGCAATGTTTCAAAATTATCTGCGTTCTGTTTTAACATATTGCTGTCAAATAATATATTGTACGCAGATTTTACAACATCCTGCAAAACATTTTCAATGGATTTACCTGTACCGTCAACGGTAATTTTTTGTTCGACTTCGGGCAAATTTCCAATTTGCAAATTATCCAAGCCAAAGTTAAAGAATTTTGAAACGGCGCGTATCGCCATCGCTGTTCCTGTTGCTTTTCCTTCAAGCGAATATCCTGCAATATGAGGAGTTGCAATATCTGCAAGCGAAAGCAGATTTCTGTCTATTTTCGGTTCGTTTTCCCAAACATCAATAACTGCAAAATCAATTTTTTTATTTACTATTGCTGTTTTCAAAGCATCGGTTTCAATAACTTCGCCGCGTGAAGTATTTATCAGAATTTTTGCTTTCATCTTTTCAAACATTGTTTTATCAAAAAGATGATATGTCTTATACTCGCCGATTTGATTAAGCGGAACATGCAGCGTAACAATATCCGAGTTCTCGACAATTTCATCAATATCTATAAATGATGTATTTTTTTCGTTTATTTTACGGGGCGCATCGCAAAGCAAAACATTCATTCCCAAAATTCTGCATATATTTTCAACTTCTTTACCGACATTACCGACTCCTATAATTCCTATGGTCGTTTTGACTGGGTTCATGTTCCGCTCATGCAAAATATGCAAAAGCGCAGTCAGCACGTATTCTGCAACTGCCAATGAATTACAGCCGGCAGCGTTTGTCCATGCAATATTGTTACTGCGGCAAAAATCAGTGTCAATATGGTCGAATCCTATTGTTGTCGAAGCAATAAGTTTCAGGCTTGAACCTTTTAGAAGTTTGGCATTGCAAACGGTTCGCGTTCTTATAACAAGCGCATCCGTATCCTGCAAATCATTGCATGAAATTTTTGCTCCATCTTTGTAAACCACATCTGCAAACGGCTCAAAAATACCGTTTATAAAAGGAATTTTACTGTCAATAACTATTTTCATTAATCTTGTACTGAAATCCGAACTGTTTTTATATCTGCAAAATTATAATTTATCAGCGACATGCAAAAAATTAAATTCGTAATCAGGTCAAAAAAATTTTGAAAAGTATGTAATAGACTTCTTTGGAAAAACAACATTTATAAATTATTTCCAAAAGAAGGCTAATGCGGTTTTGAGTGGATAAATTTGATAATATTTTTTACGCTTGGGATTAAAATAAAACAGCGATAATATTCATATTTAATAAATATCATCGCTGTTCCTTTGCAAAAAATGTTATTTTATTCGGGAATATTCACCAGTTTGTTAAAATCGTATTCTTCGGGGTTTTTCAGATATTTCTGCGCTGCTGCATAATCGTTTTCCGTAATATATTGCAGTCCGTAACGATATATCATTTGGCATTTATTTCCTTTCATATTTACAAGTCGAGTTGCAATTTTTCCTGTTATCGGGTCAACCATATCTTTCAGGAAAACGCCTTTTATGTCGCCGCGCTGATTACCTGTAACCATGCAGCCTGTATATCCTTGATCGTAAAGAATTTTCACGCCTATTCCAAGCAAATTGCAATAAAACAGGTCGAATGCTTTTGGTGCAATACAGCGAAGTTCGTAACCAAGTTCTACCGGTCGTGTTTTTACGTTCAGATTTAATTCTTTAAGTTTGTTCTGTACAAGTACGTTAAAAATATGCGCTTTGCTCAGAGTTCCAAGTTCAGGATGTCCGTGTTCATCGTATGTAAATGTTACTCCCGAATTTTTCAGTTCCTCGTCCGTCAGATTGTGAAAAACGCCTTCGCTCACTATTGCTACGCCGTAAGGGATTCCATTAATTTTGCGTTTCACGATTGACGAAATAATCAGTTTAACTATTTTATCAAAAGTTACAGGATTTGTTTCATCAAACATTTCGGGAATTATAATCATTGGCAGATGGCTTGCTGCGCCTATTCCGAAAGCCAAATGACCTGCTTCGCGTCCCATTGCACAAAGCACAAACCAAACGCCGCTTGTACGCGAATCTTCGTACACGGCGGCTGTAATTCGTGAGCCTTCGTCTTTTGCCGACTGATAACCGAAAGTAGAAATTCCTTCGGGCAACGGAAGGTCGTTGTCTATAGTTTTGGGAACATGAATATTCTGAATTTTAACATTATGCTTTGCAAGATAATTTGATATTCGCGTTGCTGTGGACGCCGTATCGTCTCCTCCGATTGTAACCAAAAGTTTAATATTGTTTTTAACAAAAAAATCAGGATTAAATTCTTCATCCTTTGGTTTGTATCGGCTCATTTGCAGCGTTGAGCCGCCGATGCTGAATATTTTATCGGCAAATTCAAAATTAATATCAACGGTTTCTGCTTGACCGTTGAACAGATTGCGATAACCTTCGTGCAGACCTATCACTCTGTAGCCTGCTTCAATAAACTGTTTTGATACTGCACTGATAACAGTGTTTATTCCCGGTGCGGGACCTCCGCCACACAGAATAAGAATTGATTTTTGTTCACTCATATTTTTATAAAGTTATTTTTTGTACAATAAAATTAGTTTTAATTTAATATAGCTTAATTATAAACAGTTGATTATCATTTTAAAACATTTCAAATTTTGTTTGCCAATAATTTACATTACAAGGCAACCTTGATGCAAAGTTACATTATTTTTCACTATGTTACAAATCTTATTTTTTGAAAATATTTTTTACATTGTCATGAAGTTGTTCATTCTTGGAATAATAAATGATCTTTGTTGATTTGTAATATCAAACTTATATTTAAGAATTTATAACCTGTCAAATGATATGTTATGAGATTAGTATATAAACCAAAAAGCAAGATACCGAAAATATCTTGCTTTTAAAATGCTTTCGTGGAGCATATTATCCAAACAGATTAATGATGTCCGCCTCCGTGATGTCCACTGTTGCTATCATCGTGATTGTGCGAAGCATCTGTGCAGGTAGCAGCATCGTGTGTATTATGATGGTTAGACCCGCTGTGATGCGTTCCATCATGATTTGTTCCCGTATTACCGCATAAAAAGGGAAATACCCTACGTTTTTTTATAACTGTAATCATGGCGCAAAAGTAGTGAAAAATTAATTTATACTGCTATTCATTTTATTTTGATGTAGTTAAATGAGGATTGCAGATTTTTGTTTATCTTTACGCCATGTACTATCAAGAACATTATCCAGATATTAGACTGTCGTCTTTGATTGAAACTTACTGGTCGGCAACAGGTTTGACGGAAGACGAAAAACCCGAAAAAGTCCTTCCAGACGGATGCGTGGATATTGTCTTCACGTTTGACCGAACGGCAGGTTATGTTTACTCCGACATTATCGGCACGATGACAAGGTTTCTTGAAGTAAAATATTCAAAGTCCGTACAAATGTTCGGTATCCGTTTCAAACCTGTCGGAATAACCGCTTTTACTCACATTCCCGTTGATGCATTTACCGATAGAAGCGTGGAATTATCATTGGTTGAAACCCTGCTGGACAAGTCTTTTTACGAAACACTGACCGAAAAGGAATCAATAACAGAAATCATTACCCATATCAACAGTTATCTGTTACACAGATTACCGTATCTTTACAATACCGAAAAACAGATTATTCGCGCCGCTAACCTTCTTTATCTTGCCAAAGGACAACTGTCGCCGGCAGACGCCGCCTCCGAAGTTTGCCTGTGTCTGCGGCATTTCGAGCGACAATTCAAGTCGGCTGTCGGCGTTTCTCCCAAAACATTTGCACGGGTTGTTCGGTTCAATCATGCACGGCGTTTCCTGTCGGCTTATCCGCAAAAAGACCTGCTGACCGCTGCCGTAGAATGTGGATACTATGACCATACTCACCTTATAAAAGACTTTAAAATGCTCTCGGGCGATACTCCCGCTGAATTCAGATATTAAAAAAGTCGTTTTTTTACACAGACCTGTTCCCCGAACAATGTGTATCTTTGCAGAAAATTTCAACAGGATGAATTACGATTTTATACAGTCGCACTGCCTTGCAAAAAAGGGCGTCGAAGAAGATTACAAAAAAGAATGGGACGCTATTCGTTATACTGTTCGCGGAAAAATGTTTGCTCTTGTCGGCAATGACGGTGAAGGCAGGGAAATTATTTCCGTCAAGCATACGCCAGAACAGGGAGAAGAATTGCGTGAGAAATACAGTGATATTGTACCCGGATACTATTTAAACAAAACGCATTGGAGTTCGATGTTTTTGGGCGGCAATGTTCCTGAAACGGTTTTGAAACAAATGCTTGATGTTTCATATGAATTGGTTTTTAATTCGCTAAGCAGGAAAATTAAAAATGAAATATTAAATCAATAACATATTATTAAAATGGAAATAAATAAATTGACGCCTAATATGGCAGTAGCCGATATTCGGCAAACCGTAAAGTTTTATTGCGACAATCTTGGCTTCAAACTGATTGTGGCAATTCCCGAATCGCAGGACGGCGCGGAGCAGGAACTGTCCGAAGGCAAAGAATACGTTTACGCAATGCTGCAAAAAGACCATGCAGAATTGATGTTTCAGCGGTTGGACAGTTTTAAGGAAGATGTACCTTCTGCCGACAAAGTATCCCTTGTCGGGGCAAGCGTTTCCTTTTATATGCAGGGAAATGGAATTGAATCGTTTTACGAAGAACTTAAAAGCAAAAACATTCAGGTATCCGAACTAAAACAGACGTGGTACGGAATAAAGGAATTTTATCTGAAAGACAACAACGGCTATATTCTTTGCTTTGCCGAAGACGTCAAGCCTGCGAATTAAGGCGACAATATACCGAATTACCTGCATATATTTGTCGATTTGCACCTCACAGCAAAAATCTTTGAGCCTTAGAGAAAAACAACCCGTATAACTTCCGCATTATCTTTGCATTTTACTTTATAATATAAATTATTCCCAATGCTAAAGAAAATCAGACAAATTGCCGCAGCAACATTCTTTCTGTTGACCACGTTGCTGTTTTTAGATTTCACAGGAACATTGCACGTGTTGTTTGGCTGGATGGCAAAAATACAGTTCATGCCCGCTGTCCTGGCAGCAAATGCGGTCATAATTGCCGTACTTATTATTATCACCCTGCTTTTCGGACGAATATACTGTTCGGTCATTTGTCCGCTTGGTATTGTGCAGGACGGAATATCGCATGTCGCAGGAAAAAGAAAAGGCAAAAAAAACCGTTTCAGGTTTTCGCCGCCAAAATCGTGGCTGCGTTATGGCATGATGGCGTTATTTATTATCGCTATCGTGGCGGGAATCAGTATTTGTGTTTCGGCGCTTGACCCGTATGCCGCCTATGGGCGAATAGCCTCCAACTTCTTTTCTCCGCTCTATCGGCTGGGGAACAATCTTTTGGCGTTTTTTGCAGAAAGGCTTGACAGTTATACTTTTTATTCCACAGATGTTTGGATGAAAGGATGGATAACTCTCGGCATTGCCGCGCTTACTCTTTTAACTGTCGGCATACTTGCATGGCGCAACGGACGCACATACTGCAATACGGTTTGTCCTGTCGGCGCTTTTCTCGGCTTGATTTCAAGATTTTCTGTTTTCAAACTGAAAATTGATGCGGATAAATGTACAGGTTGCCGACTTTGCGAACGCAACTGTAAATCGTCATGTATTAATTTAAAAGAATATAAAATAGATTATAGCCGATGCGTAGGCTGTTTCAACTGTGCAGGAAAATGCAAGTTTGGTGCGATTAAATACCTTCCACTGAAACCTGATAAAAAGAAAAACAAAGCTGTTTTGGAAAATAACAGTGAGGGGCAGTCGTTACGCAATGCGCTTTCGTTGTTGGGGCTGTTCATTTTTGCAAAAACGGTAAAAGCGCAGCAGTTACATGTTGACGGAGGGCTGGCAGTTATTGAAGATAAAAAAATACCGAACAGGAAAACGCCCCTTGTACCTCCCGGCGCTTTGGGCGCAAAAAACATGAAGGCACGCTGTACCGCCTGTCAGCTTTGCGTGTCTGCCTGTCCGAACGGCGTATTGCGTCCGTCCGACAGGCTGGCGACTTTGATGCAGCCGGAAATGTCTTTTGAGAGAGGTTATTGCCGTCCCGAATGTACAGAATGTTCGCAGGTTTGCCCTGCGGGCGCCATAAAGCCGATTACGCCGGCAGAAAAGACGGCAATTTCAACAGGTTTTGCCGTATGGATAAAGGAAAATTGCGTTGTAAATACGGATAATGTTCAGTGTGATGCCTGCGAGCGGCATTGTCCGACAGGCGCTATCATACATGTTGAAGCGGAATCCGACAACGGCGCTTCGTTGAAAATACCAGTCGTAAATAAGGAATTATGTATCGGCTGCGGGGCGTGCGAGCATCTTTGTCCGGCGCGTCCGTTCAGCGCAATTTATATAGAGGGAAATGTAAAACATCATACGGTTTAGAAAATAATTTTGAATATGGGTAATGATAACAAAAAAGAAATAAGCCGCCGCAATTTTCTGAAACTTACGGGAGTCGCCACTGCTGCGGCTTTGTATGGCTGCAAATCTGAAAACAAGGTTTCGGCGGAAGGCGGAGCAGCAGGCGAAGTGCCTGCCGACAAAATGACTTACCGTATTAATCGCAATACGGGAGACAGGGTTTCGCTGCTTGGATATGGCTGTATGCGCTGGCCTCTGAAACAGAAAGCAGATGGCAGCGGCGAAGAAATAGATCAGGAAACCGTAAACGAACTGGTGGATTATGCTATTGCGCATGGCGTAAATTATTTTGACACAGCCCCCGTATATGTTCGCGGCTGGTCGGAAGCGGCGACAGGCATCGCATTGAAACGCCATCCTCGCGACAGTTTTTTTGTTGCCACTAAAATGTCAAATCAAAGAGGAGATTTCGACTTGCAGTCGGCGCTTAATATGTATCGTCATTCATTAAATGAATTACAGGTTGATTATTTTGATTACTATCTTCTTCATACGATAGGCGGCGGCGACGATGGAATAGAAACATTCCGCAAACGCTTTATTTATAACGGTCTTCTGGATTTCCTGCTCAAGGAACGCGAAGACGGTCGTATTCGCAATCTCGGATGGTCGTTTCACGGAGATGTAAAGGTTTTTGATTACGTGCTGGCGATGGATGTAAAATGGGATTTTTGCCAGATACAACTTAACTATCAGGACTGGCAGCATGCGGATAATGTACGGAATATAAATGCGGAATATCTTTACGGAGAGCTTGTAAAATATAACGTTCCTGCAATAATTATGGAACCTTTGCTTGGGGGGCGTTTAGCAAGAGTTCCCGCTCAGGCGATGTCTATAATGAAAGAAGTTCATCCTGCCGACAGCCCTGCGCAATGGGCATTCAGGTACGCCGGCACGCCTGACAATGTGCTGACGGTACTTAGCGGCATGGTTTACATGGAACATTTGCAGGAAAACATACGCACGTATGCGCCGCTTGTCCCGCTTAACGAGCAGGAATACGAAACGCTTGAAAAGGTTACGGAAATACTTGTCGATTCGGATTATATCCAGTGTACGGAGTGCCAGTATTGCATGCCATGTCCTTACGGTATTGACATACCCGGCACATTTGGACACTATAACCGCTGTGTCAGTGCAGGGAAAATACTTAAAAGCGCAAACGACGAGAATTATAAAAAGGCAAGACGCGAATTTTTAGTCGGCTACGACCGTAGCGTGCCAAAACTGCGGCAGGCTAATCACTGTATCGGCTGCGCAATTTGCGGAACGCACTGCCCGCAGCGAATAAATATACCCGATGAAATGCGCCGTATAGATTTGTACGTAGAACAGTTGAAACAAAAGATGGATTTTTAACCCGACTTGGCAAAACAATACGGCAGTGGTACAGACAAAGTAAAAACATTTTATAAACATCATAAAATAAACTAATAACATCATGACAACAAGAAAAATCAAACCGAAAGGAGTTAAAATCCTGAAAATATTTCATATATTTTTTGCCTTCTGCTGGATAATCGGCGGAGTAGCGCTATGTTTATTATCTTTTATAACATTTCCCGAATCGGGAGATGAACTTTATATGCGTTCAAGGATATTGCAAATAATTGACGACTATATGATTATTTGCGGCGCTTTAGGGGCGCTTATAACCGGGTTGATATACAGTATATGGACTAACTGGGGATTTTTCAAACATCTGTGGGTTAGCGTAAAATGGGGAATGATAATTCTCCAAATATTATACGGAACTTTTGTGCTGGGTCCATGTATAAACGACAATGTCATTATTGCCGACAGGCTTCGGGATGATGCCTTAACAGACCCCGTTTTTCTTTATAACATACTTGTATCGCAAACAGGAGGTACAATACAGCTTGCATTTTTATTGGCAGTAATGGTTATTTCCGTATGGAAGCCGTGGAAAAAAAGAAAGTAAATTTTATCGTCATCATATAAAAAATAATAGAAATGATATGATGAATTGTAAAACAAAGTGTATATTTGCATAAATTTTTAACAATGGATGGAGTAAACATAATAAAGTATTCGGATATTTTCATGGCATGTTTTTCCGACAATGTAATAACACACATGCGCACTGCCGAAGAACACAGTTTTTTATATCTTTATTCCGGTGAGATAGAGATTAATGAACACGGCAAAATCACAACGCTGCATAAAGGCGATTGCGCCTTTCTCCGCAAGGGCGACAGAGTCAGCATGGTCAAACAGCCGCAAAACGGCGAGCAGTTCGGGTTAATTGTACTTAACTTCCCCCGAAAATTTCTTCTTGAATTTTATCATAAACTACACAAAAAGAAATTGCCGGAAGATGCCAAAAGACAAAAAATCAGCGTGTATAAATTGCCCGCCGACCGCCCCGACATTCGCAGCCTGTTTGAATCAATGACGCCATATTTTGATTCGCCGATACAGCCTACCGATGAACTGTTGAAGTTAAAGATGACGGAAGGAATATATTGCCTGCTAAATACCGACAAATATTTTTATACCGCTCTGTTCGATTTTTCAGCGCCATGGAAAATAGACATTCTTGACTATATGAACGAAAATTACATGTACAACTTTTCAATAGAAGAAATGGCGGCATATACAGGTCGCAGCCTTGCTTCTTTCAAACGCGATTTTAAGAAAATCAGCCCGCTGTCGCCGGAAAAATGGGTGATAGAAAAACGATTGAAAATGGCGCATTTCAAAATATGCAATGAGGGAATGAAAGTTTCTGACGCCTGCTTTGAAGTTGGCTTCAAAAACCTGTCGCATTTTTCAAGAATATTCAAACAGCGATTTGGATATGCGCCGACTAAATTATAAAAATGAACCGTACAGCAAAAAAAAATGAGCCGCAGAGAAAAACAATATCTGCGGCTTTTATTTTATCTTTACACGCGATTTAAAAAAATAAAATAAAAGTAATGAAAACAGTAATATCCTGTTCGGAAATATTTCTGCATGTTAATAAAGTTTGAGTTTTTACATTATGGTATTGTCGTTAGATTATTCTCAAAAGAGTTTATCCAAAATTTTCGGTAAATCTTCGTTTAAATTACCGTTATAATCTGTGTGTGGAATGTTTAAATTTTTTAATGCATGTTTAAAACGTTTGTAGCCGTCTGTATCCCGCAGAGCAACCCAAAACACATTCAATTCTTCTGCCTGATTTTTATTCTGCTGTGATAATGTATCTGCAATGAAAACATCTGATTTTCTCGCAAAAATTGCATCTGCACTTTCAGGATTACCTTTGCCCATGAGTTTTACTTCGCAAAGATATTCTTTGCCATTATTCAAAAGGTAAAAGTCAATTTCCCTGTCAACTTTTTTGCCTTTGTCTTTTACAAAATGGGAGGCATTGTAATTTGTTTCAGGGACTTGGTATAATTTACATAAAGTCAGCATCAAATATTTTTCAACTCTTTTACCTGCCGTACTCCACAAACCGCCTCTCAAAGCGGCTCGTTTTACAGCCAAAGTGTTAATGACAATCAAACTTTCGGAAACATTCAAATCAACCGAAACGCCTTTTATTTTGATTGTCAATGTTAAGTCAATTTCTTTTTCCATTTCGACAAGCGATTGAATATTGCTATAAAGTGATTCAAAATGTTCATTTGCGGCTTCAATCACAATATTTTTAGTTGCAGTATTATACATATTGCTAATTGTCTTTTTATTTAATCCTGCATTTATTGCAATATCGTCTGATGGTAAATTTTTATTTAGAAATTCTCGCTTGTACCATTCAATCGTAATATCTTTTGAATCCAATTTTGCTAATGCAATTTTTTTAAAGAAATTGGTGGCAAATTGCAGAAATTC
>JAIRRX010000093.1 GCA_031255755.1 Prevotellaceae bacterium
ACAAGTTACACAACAGCAACAAGAACAGACTACTGAGCAGCAAACACAGGAATAAAAACTGTGTTTTAATCATTTCTTGAACAGCAGAAATTTGCTGCAAAGTTAATTTAAAGAAATGCGATAAAATAGTTGGACATTAAGCGAATATAAAATAAAAAAATTTTGCAGAGCATTTAATGCCGGCAATAGACTTTGAATATTAATACGACCAAAGGAGAAAGTTTGTAACTTTCTCCTTTCTTTTTGCGATGTATTTTTCCAAAAGATTCTAAAAAATCTAAAACGGTTTGAATAAGACAATATCATAATTTTTTCTAATGCTTAATGCGCTACATTTTCACATTTGAAATATATTGTTTTATGTGTCGATTATAAATATTTATACCGTTTGAATATGTAAATATTAAGCAATCAAACTAAAATTAATATAATATAATGTTAAATTTACAATTAAAAATATTTTCTGTTTTTCAACAATACTTCGTCAACAAGTTTTTTAATATCATTATCATTTGTTTTCGGACAGATAAGCAGCACGTCATTTGTATCAACAATCAAATAATTATCAATGTCTTTTATCACAACAAGTTTATTTGAATTTGCTTTTATCATTGAATTTGTAACATTTTCGATAAAAATATTTTTTGCATCCGTTAAATTTGCCGCTTCATCTTTTTCCTTGTGTAAAAACAGTGAATTCCACGTTCCAAGATCGCTCCAACCGAAATCGGCACATACAACATTTACATTTTGAGCCTTTTCCATAATTCCGAAATCTATTGAAATTGCTCTACATTCGGAATATGCCTGCAAAATAAAATCCTTTTCCTTTGGCGTATAATAAACATCTGCGCCTGCCGACAAAAGTTCCGCAATATCGGGAAGATATTCGTCAAAAGATTTTTTTATGGTATCAAGCGACCAGATAAAAATACCGGAGTTCCAAAAAAATTCGCCGCTTTCAACAAATATTTTTGCCATTTCGATATTTGGTTTTTCAGTAAATGTTTTTACTTTGAAAACGCCTGATTCGGAACTTGCTTTTTTGTTAATCTGAATATATCCGTAACCTGTTTCGGGTCGCGTTGGCTGAATGCCTATTGTTACCATTGTTTTTTTTTGTTCGGCTGTTGTCAGGCATTTTTGTATGGTTTCGATAAAAGCATTTTCGTCAAGAATTAAATGGTCGGAAGGCGAAACAACAACCGTTGCATTCGGATTTTTGGCAAGCAGTTTGTATGTGGCGTAAGCAATACATGGTGCGGTATTGCGACGAACAGGTTCTATCAATATATTATCATCAACAATATCAGGCAACTGGTTTTTTACAAGATTTAAGTGCGATTCGCCGATTACAACCAAAATATTTTCTCTGGGAATTATTTTTTCAAAGCGCTCAAATGTTTGCTGAATAAATGTTTTGCCTGTTCCGAGAATATCAAGAAACTGTTTGGGATGCTTGTTGCGGCTCAATGGCCAAAACCTGACGCCTGCACCGCCTGCCATTATTACACAATAATGATTTTTGTTTTTTGTCATAATTCTAATATTAAATAATTACACAAAATTAATAAATAAATTATATTCTGTTGCAATTTGTTGAATATCCTTAAAATTAATGAAATTATTAGACAATGAACTTAATTCATGAATAATTGATAAATCGATATTAAACGTTTTGTGCTTTTTATAAATTGCAGAATCTCTTTGATATTTGACTAAAAATATATAAAATTATTCTTCTGTAATTAATACAAAATCAATTTGTTTGCGTTCGATGTCGCTACGAACGACTTTTATATGAACCTTGTCGCCGAGCGTATATTTTTTATTATGCATTCTGCCTGTAACACAATAATTTTCTTCATCAAAATAGTAATAATCATCATTCATTCCGCGTATTGAAACCATTCCTTCGATTTTATTTTCGCAAATTTCAACATAAATTCCCCATTCGGTTACTCCGCTTATTATTCCTTCATATTTACAACCTATTTTATCCTGCATAAATTCAACCATTTTATATTTTATCGAAGCGCGTTCTGCATCTGTTGCCCGCTGTTCCATTGTTGATGAATGTTTGCACATTTCCTGATAATAACCTTTTTCGGCGCTTTTGGCTCCGTCAAGATATTTAGCCAAAAGCCTGTGAACCAGCATGTCTGGATAACGGCGAATCGGAGATGTAAAATGCGTATAATAAGGAAAAGCCAGTCCGTAATGTCCTATATTGTCTATCGAATACGTTGCCTTTGCCATCGAGCGCAAAGCAAGCGTTTCTACAAGATTTGCTTCGGGCTTGTTTTTCACATCTGTCATTAATTTATTCAATTCACGTGAAATATCTTTTTCGGATGCAGGCTTGACGGTATATCCGAAACGCTTTACAAATTCTTTGAGTTTGTTGAATTTTGTTTCATCAGGAGTATCGTGTACGCGATAAACAAATGTTTTCGGTTTTTTTGTATTTTGCGATTTTCCTATAAACTCCGCTACTTTTCGATTGGCAAGCAGCATAAATTCTTCTATCAGATTGTTTGAATCCTTACTTTCCTTGAAATACAAGTTTACAGGTTTTCCTTTTTCATCAAGGATGAATTTAGGTTCTGTACGTTCAAAGTTCATCGCTCCGGCTTTAAATCGCTTTGTCCGTAATATTTTTGCAAGTTTGTCAAGTGTCAAAATTTCATCACACAAATCGCCCTGCCTGTTTTCTATGACTTGTTGAGCTTCGTCATAAGTGAAGCGGCGACTTGAATATATTACCGTACGACCAAACCATTCGTCTATTATATTTGCTTTTTCATCTAATTGAAAAACTGCTGAAAAACAAAGTTTTTCTTCATTAGGACGCAGCGAACATATAAAATTTGATAATCGTTCGGGCAGCATCGGAACGGTTCTGTCAACCAGATATACTGATGTTGCTCGTTGGGCTGCTTCTTTGTCAATTTGTGTATTTGGCAAAACATAATGAGTAACATCCGCAATATGAATGCCTACTTCATATTTTCCGTTTTTAAGTTTACGAAACGACAGCGCATCATCAAAATCTTTTGCATTGTCCGGGTCGATTGTAAATGTTGTAATGTCTCTAAAATCGCGTCTTTCTGCATAATCGGCATCCGTAATGGTTTCATTTATCTGTTTTGCAAGTTCGTCAAGTTCTGTTGGAAAACGATATGGTAAATCATATTCTGCAAGAATGGCATGCATTTCGGTATCGTTTTCTCCGTAATTACCAAGCACATCAACAATTTCGCCGATAGGATTGCGCATGTTTTTTGCCCAGTCGGTAATTCTTCCGACAACTTTTTGCCCGTTCTTTGCGTTATTTAATTTATCCGCAGGAATAAAAATTTCGTGAGGCATTTGGCGGCTGTCGGGAATTAAAAATCCGTTTTTACCTGATATTTCTACCTTTCCCACAAAGTTTTGTTGTGAACGTTCAATAATTTCGATAATTTCACCTTCATAGCGATTTGTTCTTTTTGTATTGTAAAGATTTACCTTTACCGTGTCGTTGTGTAAAGCATGATTAAGATTGTGATGAGCAACAAAAACATCTTTTTCAACTTCGGCAGAAACAATAAAAGCATAGCCGTTGGCTGTCATGTCAACACATCCGACAATTATTCGTTTTATTCGGCGCTGTTGCGATTTTCCCTGAACATTCAGTTTGAATTTTCCTTTAATCACTCGTTTAAGCGTTTTTTGTCTGGTAAATTCTTTCAGTATTTCCTGTACCTGTCTGCGTTCTTCGTCTGTATTTGCGCCGATGATTCGCGATATTTGCTTATAATTAAAATTTTGGTTAGGTTTGGATTTAAATATCTCAAAAATAAGATTTATTTTATTGTTTGATTTAACTTTATCATTAGTTTTCATATTAATATAATTTTTACAAAGGTACGATAAAGTTTGCAATATGGTAAATATTATGAAATTAAAAACATAACAAAAATTTTTATGATTTAAAATCAATAACAATACCCCACAAATGGGAGTTTTTTGCTTTATGTTTAAAAAACCCCACAAATGGGGTATTGCCGAACCAAAAAAAAGCCATATTTTTGCGAAAAAATAAAATGTAAACTTTTTAACACACAAAAACAATGAAAAAAATAATTCTTATTTGCCTGACGGTGTTGCTTGCCTGCAATATAAGAGCGCAAAGCGATGTTGATTCGCTCGTAAATATTTTGGAAACTCAAAAACTAACAAGTAAAGAACAATTGGAACTTTACAAAAAAATATGTATTGCATATAGATTTGTTGATGTTGAAAAAACAAAAATGTATTGTGAAAAAGGTATTATGCTTTCCCAAAAAGAAAATAATTTCGAGGTTGCTTCTTATTTATGTATATATTGCGGAACTTCATATTCCGCAGTTGGAAATAATGACACTGCATTAATTTATTATCAAAAATCGCTTGATTTTGGAATCAAATCAGAAAATAAATCTTTAATTGCTAATATATATAATATTTTAGGCACTACTTATATGGACATAATCAACCTTGATGTTGCGCTTGAATATCTTTTAAAAGGACTGACTTTTGCAGAAGAAACAAATGATATGGATATTCAATCTAAAATTTTGTGTAATATTGGTTCTACTTATCGTGGATTATCACAGCTTGATATGTCTATCAGATATATGTTAAAAGCAGAAAGTGTGGCTCAACAGGCAAGTATTCATATAGTACAGGCTATCGCTAATATTGAATTAGGTCTTCTTCACGTAAGTAAAAGCGAAAATGAAAAGGCATTGACTTATGTGCAAAAAGCGTTGGATATTAGTCGCAGTAATGATTTAATAAAATGTGAAATATCAAGCCTTAATGTAATGGCTATTATTTATAGAACTTTAAAAGAATATGATAAAGCCATGGAGTATGTAAATGAAACTTTACAACTTCTTGAAAAAGATAAAGACTCTGATAATTCGCGTGATTTGCTTGATATTTGGACGGAAATGTCTAATATTTATTTTGAGCAACAGCGTTATAAAGACAGCGAAGCCACAGCAATGAAAGTCTGGCTGGCTGATTCATCAAAAGTAGGTATTCTAAATATAGTGAAAATTGTTACTTTGTCAAATATGTATTTGGGAAATAATGAAAAAGCCGTTTATTTTTTTGATAAATATTCTGATATTATGGGGGCAATGTTTGAACAAAATATTCTTAATACCACAATCGAAACCGAAATAAAATACGAAACCGAAAAAAAAGAAATGAAAATCGCCGCGCTTGAAAAAGAAAAAATATTGCACACATGGATTATCATTATAAGTATTATAGCGGCGTTGTGTGCTTTCGGAATACTGTTTTACCGACATAAACTTAATCTGCAAAAACGAAAACAGGCTGAACAGCAAATCAAACAACTTGAACAGGAAAAACAGCTTGTCGCTTCACAGGCAATCATCGAAGGCGAAGCCGCCGAACGTTCGCGTCTTGCACGCGACCTGCACGATGGACTGGGCGGCATGCTGTCTGTAGTAAAATTAAATCTCAAAGACATGAAAGGATATTCCATATTGGACAATATTGATATTGACCATTTTCAAAAAGCAATGAGCATGCTCGACAGATCTATAGACGAACTGCGGCGCGTAGCTCATCACATAATGCCCGAATCGCTGATGCGTTACGGGCTGAAAGTTTCGCTCGACGATTTTTGTCGGGCTATACCCGGCACACGTTTCCAGTTTTTCGGCGATGATACAAATCTTGACAATCGCATTAAAATCCTGATATATCGCTGTGCATACGAACTTATAAACAACGCGGTAAAACACGCAAATGCCGTAAATATTAACGTTCAGTTAATGATAGACAACGGCTTGATTTCACTTTCGGTACACGATGACGGAATAGGTTTCGACCCTGAAAAGGTGAAAAAAGGCGCAGGACTCGAAAACGTACGCATGCGTGTTGCCACGTATAACGGAAAACTGAACATATATTCGTCGCCTGACAAAGGAACGGAAATAAACATTGAAATAGAACCATCATGATAACCGTACACATAACAGATGACCATAAAATGCTGGTCGAAGGATTGACACTGTCGGTCAACGAATCGAATATTGCAAAAGTTACGGGTACGTCCTCGTCTCTTGCCGAATGTAGAAATGCGCTTGAGTTGCAAACTCCGGACGTGCTTTTGCTTGATATTAATCTGCCGGACGGTAGCGGAGTGGAGTTTTGCACGGAAGTCAAACTGAAATATCCGTGTGTAAAAGTTTTGATACTCACTACGCATAATGAATATTCGATAGCCAAACGGGTAATGGAAAACGGAGCATCGGGATATATCCTCAAAAATGCACTGTCGGAAGAAGTAATTACAGGCATCGAAACCGTAATGAACGGCAAAATATTTCTATGCGATGAAATTGACATCCTAATGAAAAGTCGCAACGAAAGTCAAATATGGCTCACCGTTCGCGAACAGGAACTGTTGCGCCTTATCATTGATGGCTACACCAATCAGGAAATAGCCGACAAAGTATTTCTAAGCGTAGAAACGGTAAAAACATATCGCAAAAACCTGCTTGTAAAACTCAAAGCAAGAAATTCAATGGTAATGGTAAAAATGGCGCTCGAACAAAAACTTATTTAGCATTTATACTTTTAAAAAATTGCAGTAGATTTTTAAGGTACATCATTGCTCATTCCTCGCAATGACGTACCGCTTCGGTTGCTTCACCGTTTCGCGGTTCGCAATGATGTGCTGTTTCGGGTTGCGCTCCTCGCAATGACAGGCTAAAACAGTTGCTTATCGGATGTATAAAACTCATTTTGCATATTGATTACTTAATATTTATATTCATCACAATTACAAAAAAATATATCAACAAAAAACTTGTATTAATAAAAAAAATAACTTATTTTTGCATCGACATTTTTTAATTCATATTTTTTAATGTCGAACAAGGTCTTTAAATTATTGAAGTAAAATT
>JAIRRX010000106.1 GCA_031255755.1 Prevotellaceae bacterium
ACAGTCGGTTCGTGAATATCTTACGAAATACCTTAATGATTTTTCGCAAAAAACACTTGATGCGTGGGCTGAATTAAGAAATGAATTGTGGTACACTTTCATCAGAGGATTATAATCAAGTATCTGATGAATGACGTAACTGCGTAACGGAGTTCGGCGTTAGCCAATCCAGTATAAAAATAAGCATCTGTATTGCTTTGCTCCGAAGTTTTCGGATTACGATGCGAAGACTTCGGATTACGATGCGAAGCTTTCGGATTACGATGCGAAGGTCTCGGATTACGATGCGAAGACGTCGGATTACGATGCGAAGGTCTCGGATTACGATGTGAAGCCTTTGGGCTTTACTCCAAACATTCGAGAGTTAGGGCAATTGTGTGTAATGAAACATGTAATCCTTACGGAGTTCGCAATGACGGACTGCTACATTATAAATTATTCCCCGAAAGGGTTTCTTTGGAATTATAATTTCATATCTACACTGTTCTTAACTTCGTGTAAGGCGATTTCAGGATAGTTTGCTGTGCTTTATCTTTTTTGAAATAAATTCTATTGTAAAAATAAGTATAAAACCAACAAATGCAAACATTATGGCATATAACAAATATGAATCGCCGTTGCACGATGGTAAAATATTTTTTTGAGATAAAGGCTGCTCTGTTCCGTGCTGGTCGATAAATTTTGACAGTGTAGTTTTCCATGGCCATATTTTATTGAGCGAACCAAACATAAATCCTGTCAGCGAAGCCAGCGTTATTGCTTTAAAGTGTTTGAAAAGCCATGATAAAACTCGCGAAAATGCAACAATACCGATACCTGCTCCGCACAGAAAAATTCCTATTACAATAAAATTAAATTTAGCAAGCGCTTCCATCATATACAAATATTGACCCAAGAGTACAAGAATAAAACTTCCCGAAATTCCGGGTAAAATCATTGCGCAGATTGCAATCGCTCCGCATAAAAAAATGTACCAGTATTCGCTGTCCGAATTGAGCGGCGCATTTTCAGGCGAAGTAACAAAAAACGCAATAATGGTAAATATTACAAATGCGGCAACAGTTTTGATATTCCAATTAACGCTACGGGCAACAAATATTGTCGATGCAAATATCAAACCGAAAAAAAACGACCACACAAGAATCGGATAATCAGTAATCAGAAAAGTCATTAATTTTGCAAGGCTGACAAAACTTACAGCAATTCCGCTTAACAGAACAATAAGAAATGCAATATCCATATTAATACAAAAATCTCTGAATTTACCTTTCAGCAGCAATTTTATATTTTTAATATTCACGTTTTTAATGGCGTTAATAAGCCGTTCGTAAATTCCTGTTATAAACGCAACCGTTCCTCCCGAAACTCCCGGAATAACATCGGCAGCGCCCATCGCTATACCTTTGAAAAAGATAAGAATATAATCTGTTCTTTTCATTATTTTTTGGATTTAAATGACATATAAAGGCTCATTATATGTTCGTTAAGCATTATTGCAGGACATATTTCAATAAATGATTTCATCATGTCAGAATCAATTTCAAGAGCGCGTTCTACATAATAGGCACATTGAGACATATTGTTGATTATATAATTATAATATGCCAAATGATAACAAACTTCGCCAATCGAATAAAAATTTTCGTTATATTTTGCTTCGAGAATATTTATGGCTTTTTCAACATCATCAACCGCAATAAGTTCAGAGTATAATATCCATGCATGAGAATCATGCTTGCACAAATCGGTGAAAATAATTTTTTCAATTGTTTGTTTTGCTTCTTCGATTTTATCCTGTTCAAACTGTATTTTACACATTTGCAACACAAAACCGGGAACAATTTCGTTGTCGTCCAATGCTTTTTGCATGAACTGTTCTGCGGTTGCAAACTGATTTTTTTTCAAATATATTCCCGCAATACTGAAATAAGCATCCTTATAATCCGAATTCAGCGATACGATTTCAAGATATATTTTTTCGGCTGTATCGTATATTCCTTTACGTTCGTAGCATTTGGCAATGCCAAACAAGGCTTCTGTATTTTCTTTTTCAGTATTTAGAATTTTATTATATATGTTTATTGCTTCGTCGTTTCGTCCGAGTATGCTGATACATTCGGCTTTGTTAATTAATACTTCGGTTGCATTCTCATTGTTTATCGCAAGTCGAAAATTGAAGGCTTTTATTGCTTTTTCATATTCCGATAGAAACATGTAAGTATAACCCAATTCATTCCAGATATTTTCATCGAACGGGTCGTTTTTAATCATTTTTTCATATATTTCCGCAGATTTCTGATATTCCGCATCATATTCGTAACATCTGGCAAGCTTGTACATTAAATCCGGATTAACATCTGTAAGCGTATTTTGTGCCAATTCAAGATATTTTTTTGCGAGTTGCACTTGATTTGTCAACATCAGAAAATCGCATATCATGTCAAACGTAAATTCTTTATCTTCCGACAATTTTACTGCGTCATCAAATAATTTTTCTGCCGATTCGTATTGATTTCTTTTAATACATATTTCACCTTTCAGAATAGAAATATCACTAATTAAGTTGCTGTCATATTCTATGGTTTTGATAGTTTTTTCCGCGTTTTCAAGTTCGTTGTTTCTAATGTACATGTCAACTCTGATTATTTTGAGTTCAAAAGACGAAGGATAAAATATTTCGGCGGCGCTGTTAACCTCAAGCGCGTTTTCGTAATTGTCATTCAGCATATAATAATCCGAAATGGCAATAAATTCATCCAGTTCAAAATAATGATGTTTATTGTTTTCATATTGTTTTGCAAGTTGTTTTGACTGTTGTATATAATTTTTATTTACCGACATTGCTTTCTACTTTTATTGTTGACAAAAAATTTATTATCAGGCTTACGAATTTTGTTGCTTCATTGGATTTTTCAAGAAGTATCAAATCGAACGGGTCATTATCATACTGCACCCCTCCTATTTTGAATTTTGCAAGCGATAAGGTTGATATGTATTTGTAAACATAATCCGAACTGCGCGACATGTCAATCAAAACATCAAATTTCTGTGATATGAATTTCTTAACGTTGTTGCTGTCAGGTTTTCCGTACCATGTTAAATCCGAATTTGTAAGCATTTTTACATAGGTTGGAATTTGTTTGCGATTTTCCAGTTCGGAATTTTTGATATTTTCAAACACAATAGCAGATACTTTGATTTTTCGCGCCAAAAAAAACTTCATCATTTTATTTGCCATTACGTACATATTTTCCGCATTTTCAAGCACAATACCTGCGCTTTTCATCGAATCAATGTTATAAAATTCTCTGTTGCGTTTAATTTTCGATGCATGTTTTTTTAAAACTCTGTTTCCTGTTATTTTCTTTACAAAATTAAACATATTTTATTCGGTTATTAGTATATTAAATTGATTTTCATTAATAATTTTCACTTTCAATTTGTTGGCTTTTTCAATTTTCATTTGTCCGCTTTTTTCTCCTGCAAGCAAATATGCGGTAGATGCCGAAATCGCCGAAACATTTTTACCTCCGTGTTTTTCTATTATTTGTTTCAATTCGTCTCGTGAATACGAAGTAAAAGTTCCCGAAACAACAAAACTCAAACCTTTAAGTTTATCAGAAATTTTTTCGACATTTTCTTTTGTTTCCATTTGCAAGCCCGCATTTCGCAGACGCTGTATTATTTCCTGATTTTTCGGACTGTCAAAATATTTAATTATGCTTTGCGCAATTCGTTCGCCTATTTCATCAATTTGCAGCAGTTCATCTTTACTTGCCGACATTATTTTATCAATGGAATTTAATTTTTCTGCAATTTTTTTTGCTGTTGTTTCGCCAACAAAACGGATTCCTATTGCAAATAAAACTCTTTGAAACTCCACATTTTTTGATTCTTCTATGCTTTTTATTATATTTTCTGCCGATTTTTCGGCAATACGTTCAAGCGGTAGTAATTGCACTTTTTTCAAGTCGTACAAATCTGCTACATTGTTTATCAAATTATTTTTGTAAAGAAGTTCTATGGTTTCTATTCCCAAACCGTCAATAGCCATAGCTTTGCGCGATATGAAATGTTCGATTTTTCCCGTTATCTGCGGATGGCATCCGTTTTCGTTCGGGCAAAAATGTTTTGCTTCGCTTTCTTCGCGTTCAAGTTTTGTTCCACATTCGGGACAGTGCGTAATATATTCAAATTCTTTACTGTCGTTTGTTCTGTGCGATTTGTCAACTCCAACTATTTTAGGAATTATCTCCCCTCCTTTCTCAATAATCACCATATCGCCAATGCGAATATCAAGAATATTAATTTGTTCCTGATTATGTAATGATGCCCGCTTTACTGTTGTTCCCGCCAGTTGTACGGGTTGCAAATTTGCGACAGGCGTAATCGCTCCGGTGCGTCCTACTTGAAAATCGACAGACAATAATTCTGTAATTGCCTGTTCGGCTTTAAATTTGTAGGCTATTGCCCAGCGCGGCGATTTTGCTGTAAGTCCCAATTCTTCCTGCTGTTCAAGACTGTTGATTTTTATTACTACTCCATCTGTATCGTACGGCAATTTTTTTCGCGCGTCATTCCAATAATTTATATACTCAATAACTTGCTGTATAGTACTGCATTTTTGTACATTTTTTGATATTGGAAATCCCCATTTTTTTGCTTCCTGCAAATTGTCGTAATGATTTGCATGCGGCAGATTTTCTCCGAGAAGATAATATACAAAACAGTCCAGTCCGCGCTTTGCAACTTGCGCCGAATTTTGCAGTTTTATAGTTCCTGCCGCTGCGTTTCGAGGATTTGCAAATTGCGGTTCGCCTACATCTAAACGTTCGTTGTTTAAACGTTCAAACGATGAATGTGGCATAAAAATTTCGCCTCGTATTTCAAATTCTTTCGGATAATTGCCGTGTATTTTTAATGGAATATTTCGTATTGTTCGTATGTTTGCCGTAACATCATCGCCTTTTTCGCCATCACCGCGCGTTACAGCCTGTTGCAAGATTCCATTTTTATAAATCAAACTTATTGATATTCCGTCAAATTTGAGTTCGCAAACATATTCAAAATCATTACCTGTGATTTTTTTTATACGCTGGTCGAAATCGTTTAAATCATTTTCGGAATATGTATTTCCAAGCGAAAGCATTGGATATTTATGTTTTATTTGAACAAACTCATTATTTATATCGTTGCCTATGCGCAAAGTCGGAGAATCCGCCGTTTGCAGTTCGGGAAACTGTTTTTCAATTGTTTCGAGTTCTTTTACAAGCAAATCATATTCAAAATCACTGATTGCAGGATTTGCGTCAACATAATAACTGTGATTGTGCTGTTCAATGATTTTGCGCAAATTTTCGCATCGTATTTTTGCTTCGGTAAAATTCATTTGCGTTCTATTTTTGTACAAAAGTACTAAAAGTATCAGATTTTATTTTATTTGTTGATAAATTATTAAGATATTTTGCATTGAATATTATATAAATTATATAATAATTGCGTATTTATTTGCGTTAGCGATTATTAAAAAGAATATACATATTGCAAAAGATTGACGGACTTAATCTGATTTCCTTTTATTTAATTTATAAAATTTATTATTATGGATGAATTGGTATCAAGACTGTTTATTCTTGCAATATTTCCGTGATTTATCGCTAATTCCAACAAGTCAACAGAATTAAATAAAGCAAGCATTTTGCCTTGGTCAACATCGTCATAATATTGTGAAAGTTTTGTAATTTTTATCATATTATTTTGTACGACAATTTCAAATTTTCTGTTTTTGCATATTTTTTCAAAAATTTTTCTATCAATATTTGTTATGGCATTACCAAAAGCATCAATGTATATTATGCGACCTGTTATACGCGATTCGTAACATGACGGATTGCCTGTAATTGCAGATTCCAGTTGACACGGATTTCCGAACTTTTCAAGTTCAATTCCGTTAGAAATTGATTTTATGCAGTCTCCAAGCAATTCCAGCAGCCGAAACGATCGATAAGTATCAGTATAAGGTAATTCGACAATCGAATCCGGTTGTTTTTCACAAATAAGGCTTAACAGTCCATCGTTTGCACCTACAAAAAAATGATTGTCATTTTTCATTACTGCGATGTGATTTTTAGGAGATGGTTCGCTGTTTACTCCAACAACATGAATACTTCCGCAAGGAAAATGCCGATAAGTATTTTTTAATACAAATGCAGCCTGTAATGTATTGTAAACTTTAATGTTGTGAGTAATATCAATAATACGTACATTTTCGCAACATGAAACTATACACGCTTTTAGCCGACCAATATTATAATCGCCATCCTGCCAATCTGTTGTCAAAGTTACTATTATCATTTTTATAAAAAATCACACAAAAATAAAAAGAATAACAAACATTTGAAAACAATTTGAATTTTATTTAATAAGATATTATGTTTTTCCGGAAAATATCTGTTCATATCTCTGTAAAATTTTTCTATTATACACTTGTATTCAATATAAAAAAACATAAAATCAGTATTCTGTAAAAATACGGCAATAAAAAAAATTAAAACCTGCCGAACGGTTTTTCTTTATCATTAATGAATAAGGTTATTCTGAATCTCAAAACGGTTCCACAAATCATTTTCCGGAAACGGCGCTGTAATTTCAATTTGATTATTGCTTACAGGATGAATAAATGCTATTTTGCGAGCATGCAACGATATTCCTCCATTTGCATTTGAACGCGGATAACCGTATTTCAAATCGCCTTTTATAGGAGAACCGATTGCCGCCAGTTGACATCGTATTTGATGATGCCTGCCTGTCATTAATTCAATTTCCAGTAAAAAATATGTGTCGCTTCGGCATATAAGTTTATAGTGTAATTTTGCTTCTTTGGTATTGTTTGCAGGTTTTCCGCTGACAAATGATTTATTTATATTTTTGTTGCGAAATAAATTATTAACAAGGGTTGCTTCTTCAACCTTCGGTTTGTTTTTTATTATTGCATAATATGTTTTATGTATTTTTCCATCGCGAAACATATTATTAAGTCGTGAAAGCGCTTTGCTTGTTTTGGCAAAAATAACCAGTCCGCTCACAGGTCGGTCGATACGGTGAACAACACCGATAAAAACATTTCCGGGTTTATTATCTCTTATTTTAATATACTGTTTCAAAATATCGTCCAGCGTTTCATCGCATGTTTTATCAGCCTGTACAATTTCCCCGATACATTTGTTCACAATAATTATGTGATTATCTTCATATAAAACCCTATCCTTAATATTACTGTCAACCATGGTATTTTAATTTTTACAAAACTACAAATAAAATATAAAACCATCTGTTAAATATATGTCAAAAATTGTTTTTAACTCATATAACCGTATAATTATTCCTTAAAAAATAAAAATTCACTGCAAACTTGAAATAAAAACACTAAATGTCTGTTTAATACATTGCCATTTAATTATTAACAAAGGACAAACAAAGCAACCGAAGCACGTCATTGCGAGCTGCGAGTGAAACGAAGCAACCGAAGCATAGCGGAGTTCGGCGTTAGCCAATCCAGACTTTGTACGTCATTGCGAACCCGCAAGGGTGAAGCAATCCAGATTTCGGCGTATTGTATTATTATTTACTGGATTGCTTCGTCATTCACTT
>JAIRRX010000140.1 GCA_031255755.1 Prevotellaceae bacterium
TTTAAATTGTACACATGTACTTTGACGAAGTGCACCTGTACTTTTAAATTGTACACATGTACTTTAACGAAGTACACCTGTACTTTTAAATTGTACACATGTACTTTGACGAAGTACACCTGTACTTTTGAATTGTACACATGTACTTTGACGAAGTACACCTGTACTTTTAAATTGTACACATGTACTTTGACGAAGTACACCTGTACTTTTAAATTGTACACATGTACTTTAACGAAGTACACCTGTACTTTTAAATTGTACACATGTACTTTAACGAAGTACGGATGTACTTATTTGTTAGAATAATCAACAATATCGAAAATCATGCAAATTCATGTATGCGAAAACGGTTAAGACTGTTTCTTAATATCAATTTTTATTGACAATTCGTCCAATTGTGAATCATCAATCGGTGAAGGCGAATCAATCATTACATCTCTGCCGCTATTGTTTTTTGGGAAAGCAATATAATCGCGTATCGAATCGCTTCCGCCAAACATTGCACAAAAACGGTCAAAACCGAAAGCAATTCCACCGTGAGGAGGCGCTCCATATTTGAAAGCATTCAATAAAAATCCAAATTGAGATTCGGCTGCTTCGGACGTAAAACCAAGTATTTCAAACATTCGCTGTTGCAATTTTCTATCGAAAATACGAATTGAGCCGCCGCCGAGTTCAACGCCATTCACAACAAAATCGTAAGCATTTGCATTTACGTTAGCAATATCTTCATTTTTACTGCTGTAAAACTTATCAACATCCTCAGGTTTGGGCGATGTGAACGGATGATGCATCGCATAAAATCGCTGTGTTTCATCATCCCATTCAAACAGCGGAAAATCAACAATCCATAACGGAGCAAATTTATTTTCGTTACGCAATCCCAATCTGTTTCCCATTTCCAAACGTAAAGTTCCTAACTGCCCCTGCGTTTTTTTCTTTGTTCCGCAAAGTATTAATATCAAGTCTCCGTGCTGTGCTTCTGTTCTGTCGGCAATTTTTTGCAACTGTTCCGGTGTGAAAAATTTATCAATACTTGATTTTATTCCATCTTCGCCGAGTTTGATGTAAATCAATCCTGATGCTCCTGTTTGCGGACGTTTTACCCAGTCGGTAAGTTCATCTGTCTGTTTGCGCGTATATGCGCCGCAACCTTTTGCACAAATCGCTCCCACATATTCCGAATTGTCAAATATCGAAAATCCGTTATTTTTAGCAAGATCGGTAATTTCGTTTATTTTCATATCAAAACGAATATCAGGTTTGTCGCTGCCGTAATATTTCATTGCATCTGCATACGGCATTTGCGGCACTTTGTCGAGTTCGACATTCAAGACGTTTTTGAAAAGATGCTTTGCCAAACCTTCAAACATTGACAAAATATCTTTTTGCTCAACAAACGACATTTCGCAATCTATCTGCGTAAATTCCGGCTGACGGTCGGCACGCAAATCTTCATCGCGAAAACAACGCACAATTTGAAAATAACGGTCATAACCGGCAACCATAAGTATCTGTTTAAATGTTTGCGGCGATTGCGGAAGCGCGTAAAATTCACCTGCATTGACACGTGAAGGCACAACAAAATCGCGCGCTCCTTCGGGCGTTGATTTTATTAGACAGGGAGTTTCAATTTCGAGAAAATTTTGCGAATCCAAATATTTGCGCACTTCCTGAGCCATTCTGTGCCGTAACGTTAAGGCATATTTCAACGGATTACGGCGCAAATCCAAATATCTGTATTTCATTCGTAAATCGTCTCCTCCGTCCGAATTGTCTTCTATTGTAAACGGCGGTATTTCGGATTTATTCAAAACCGTGATTTTGTCAACGGCAATTTCAATATCTCCCGTATTAATTTTTGAATTTTTTGCAGTTCGTTCTTTCACTTCGCCTTCTGCCTGAATTACAAATTCACGACCAAGTTCGGCGGTTATTTTTTTAACTTCATCTGTTGACTTTTCATCAACAACCAACTGTGTGATTCCGTATCGGTCGCGCAGGTCAATAAAAGTTACGGCTCCGAGTTCGCGTATGCGTTGTATCCAGCCGGCAAGTATTACTTTGTTTGATTTGTTTTGTATGCGAAGTTCGCCGCAAGTATGTGTTCTATACATTTTTAGTTATTTATGATTTAATGTTATAAACTGTAAAATTAATCAGATTTTGGAAAACAGAATACATTATCAATATTTTTTTATTGAAAACATAAAATTAAACTGTCGCTAACATGCAGATAAAGTATTTTTTGTCATGCAAAATTATTGCATTATTTGTTTTGTCGGGTTGCCTGTTTGTATTTTGCAAGTTTTATTTGATAACTGTATCCTGCTTCGGCATACTGGTCTTTGCTCTTTTGCAGCAACGACCGTGCATCAAGCACATCTGTAACTGTTGATATTCCTGCTTTGTAATAATTGGTATTCAAACGCAGATTTTCCGTTGCCGATGAAATTGATTTCCGTGCCAGCATAATTTGTTCATACGCTTCCGTAAGTTCGTTATATATTTGCTGTATTTCAATAATCATTAATTCCGTTGCATTTTTGCGTTCATTTTCGGCTTGCTGCGTTTTCAGTTTTGAACGCTTCACGGCATAACTCTTGCCCCACCAGTCTGAAATAGGAATACGAACCGTTGCATACAGCATGCCGAAAGTATTTGTCTGTTCCGCAAAATTATGATAAACATAACCTGCACCTATGCCGACAGCAGGCAAGCGTTTTCCTGATTCTATCTTTGTATTCAGTTTACTTGCGGCGACATTTTTGTCAAGAAGTTTATATTCCGCTCGCTGTGTTATTGCAGTATTTGCTTCGATATAAAATTTTGAAGGAATATCCGTATCGGGAAACGAATCAATATCAATATCAAATTTATCGTGCATTTCGCCGATATGTTGCCCAAGCAGCATTTTTGCAATACTTATGCCGTTATTCAGTTTCAATTCTTCGCTTTCCAGTTCGTGTTGTTTTAATTCAACCTTCAAAAGTTCGTTTCGGTTTATTATTCCTGCTTTTAATGCTATTTCAACATCTTTGTACAACTGTTCCAACTGTTCCTTTAATGTTGATACCGTTCGCATTTTTTCTTTAAGCAAAACTAATTGCCAAAAATATTTTTCGGTTATTTCGTCAACTTCATCTGTCGAAAGTTCCTGTTTCAAAACAGTAATTTCTTCGCCTATTTTGGCAAGTTTGTTTGAATGTATGATTTGTCCGCCTGCAAAAACGGGTTGAGTTGCCATAATGCCTGCGGTTCTTCCTTTTTCCATAAGTTTAATTTGAACAGGATTTGCTAACGCAGGAAATATCGGTGCAAAAGCCGAAAAATCCAAATCTTTTTGCAATGTATGATGATTTGCCTTAAACGTAAATCCTATTGCTTCCACATGCGGAAAATATTTTGTAAAAGCCTCGTTTTTTGTTTGCCGTGCGATTTTTATATCTGTTTCGGCGTTTTTTATTTTAAAATTGTTTTCAATCGCTTTTGCTTTGCAGGTGTCGAGATTATAAATCTGGCATGCTGTTTCGGATGCGCAAAAACAACAAAACATAAATATTACTATTGATTTCTTCATATTCAATTTTTTACTGCACCACAAAATTAGTTTTTTAATTCATAATAATAATAATTGATATGAATTAATTTGAATTGATAATGAATAATTAAAATTATCAACCCTCATTTTCACGGTTTTTGCAATTTTATTTTGACAGATAATTTATATCAAGGTATAAAAGATTTATGGTTTTTGTCCGTCATTGCGAGGCGCGAAGCGGTGAAGCAATCCAAAGGCAGAACGTCATTGCGAGGAATGGAATGATGTACTTGCATAATAAATGATTGTTTTATTGTTAGTGCAATGATTAGGATAATATCAAAACGACTGACGGAAGAAGGTTATTATTGTAAAATTATCGTGTGCAGATTGCAGGTTGACAATTATTTTT
>JAIRRX010000044.1 GCA_031255755.1 Prevotellaceae bacterium
TTATGCAGATTCATAACTGTTGACAGACACAAGTTTATTTAAATACGCTTTTCAAACAGTCAAATCAATATCATATTTTAAGAAATAGTTTAACCGGTACAGCAAATTTCAATTTTGTATTTTTGCAATATTATTGTTTGCGTTTACTCGTTATTTGTTCATAATAAACCAGCAAATTTGATTATTTGCCGTTCATTGTGATTAAAAATTCTTCATTTGAAGATGTTTTTTCGAGTCTCGTTTTCATAAATTCGATTGCTTCGACAGATGTCATATCAGCCAAATAATTACGAAGTATCCACATTCGTCCGAGCGTGTCTTTATCAACAAGCAAATCATCACGGCGCGTACTTGACAGAGTAACATCTACGGATGGGAATATACGTTTGTTTGACAGTTTACGGTCAAGTTGCAATTCCATATTTCCCGTACCTTTAAATTCTTCAAATATAACTTCATCCATTTTTGAACCTGTTTCGGTAAGCGCGGTTGCAAGTATGGTAAGCGAGCCGCCGTTTTCGATGTTGCGTGCCGCTCCGAAAAAGCGTTTCGGCTTTTGCAGTGCGTTGGCATCTACGCCGCCTGAAAGAACTTTGCCGGATGCAGGCTGTACGGTATTAAACGCCCTCGCAAGGCGTGTTATTGAGTCAAGAAGAATCACTACATCGTGTCCACATTCAACTAAACGTTTTGCTTTTTCAAGAACGATATTTGCAATTTTAACATGGCGGTCGGCAGGTTCATCAAATGTAGATGCAATAACTTCGGCGTTTACGCTGCGCGCCATATCGGTAACTTCTTCGGGGCGCTCGTCTATTAACAGCACTATCATATAAACTTCGGGATGATTTGCCGTTATTGCGTTTGCAATATCTTTCAGCAGCATTGTTTTTCCTGTTTTTGGCTGAGCGACAATAAGTCCGCGCTGACCTTTGCCTATGGGCGCAAACATGTCAACTACACGCACCGAGATATTACGGTTAAAGCCGTGTCCGGTAAGATGAAATTTTTCATCAGGAAACAGCGGCGTAAGAAAATCAAAAGGAATACGGTCGCGAATATATTCGGGACTTCTTCCGTTTATCTCGGTTACCTTGATGAGAGGAAAATATTTTTCGCCTTCTTTTGGAGGACGGATACTTCCTGTAACAGTGTCTCCTGTTTTCAGTCCGAACAGTTTTATCTGCGACTGCGATACATAAATATCATCGGGTGAGTTTAAGTAATTATAATCCGACGAACGCAAAAATCCGTAACCGTCAGGCATTGATTCAAGCACTCCTGTGGCTTCAATAATGCCGTCAAATTCATACTTTTCATCTCTTTTAATATCGGTAACTTTGGCTGCATGTCCGTTTTGATTATTATGAGATTCGGCAGGCTGCGTGTGCTGTGCCGATGTATGTTTATCATTGTTTTTCGGTTGTTCGATATTTTTTTCAGCGACGGCTTCTGCAACTGCGGCGTTATTCTTGCTGTTGTCGGCTGCTTTTTGTTCCTCTGCGTTTTCTGCGCTTTTTTTAGGTCTTCCGCGTGAACCTTTCTTTTGGCTGACGGTTTGCTGAATAGCTTTTACATCTTCTGTAATCTGTTTTTGCAGTTCTTCGGTTATTTGTTCTTCTTTCTGTACTGGAAATATTTCTACCTGAACAACAGAATTACCAACTTGTGTGGCATTCTCTTTTGGAGGAGTTGAATATCCTACTTTTTTAAATTCTGTTTCAACACGTTTTATCCGTTCACGTCTGTTTTTTTGGCGTTGCTGTTTGGGTGTGGCAGCATTGTTGCTGTCATCCGCTTTGTTGGCGGATTGTTTTTTGTTGCTTGCGGGTTTTTCAGCATTTTTGGTTTTGGTTGACTGAATAGCCTGTTCATCCAATATGCGATAAATCAAGTCTTCTTTCGTTAAAGTTTGAAACTTTTTTATATTCAGTGTTTTTGCAATTTCAGAAAGTTCTTCCTGTTTTTTTTGATTTAATACTAAAATGTCATACATATCTATATTTTTAACCTGTTCATAATTGTATAATCTGATTTTGATTTTATACTCAGCCGTTGTTTTACACTATAATTTGATACAAACAAGGTTTTTACTTATTTATTAACAAAGATGTTAAGCAAACAACAACCTGAATATAATATCGGAAAACAGTTTTTGGCAGAAATATGCCGCAAAGGTAGAAACTTTTTTATTACTTCCAAAAAAAAAATTTTTTTTTTGTTTCATCTTTACTGTTTGGCTTTATTTTTTTATTGTTTGGATTATATGTTTAGTCATGTTAGACCTTATTATTCCTGACATGTTTCCGTCAAAAGGAACAGATATTTTTATTTGAAAATATCAAATATCAATCATTTAAAAATTTCATACAAATCTTAAAGTAATAAATTTTTATAAAATTCCCATTTATATTAAAATATTTTCCTATTTTTGCGCGAATTTATTATACAAACAAATGATTAATTAAATTATTTCAGCAAATGAATATTAACCGATTAATAACATTTTTAGATAAAGATGCTTCGCAGTTTACAAAATCGGATATTATCAGATTTATTGAAGCAAATGAAATCAAAATACTTAATTTCCGCTGTGTCGGAGATGACGGTCGATTAAAAACGCTAACGTTTGTTATCGACAGCAGGCAGCATTTGGATGCAATTCTTACAGCAGGCGAGCGCGTTGACGGGTCAAGTCTGTTCCCGTTTATTGAAGCAGGTTCAAGCGATTTGTACGTGATTCCGCGTTATCGTACGGCGTTTGTAAATCCGTTTGCGGAAATTCCCTCTCTTGATATTTTATGTTCATATTACGACAAGGACGGTAATCCTCTTGCCATTTCACCCGAAAATATTTTACGTAAATCACAAAAAATTCTGCAAGAACGCACAGGATATACGTTTCATGCAATGGGCGAACTTGAATATTATGCAATAAGCGATGATTACGGACTGTACAAAACGGAAGACCAGCGCGGGTATCACGAGTCAAGCCCGTTTATACATTGGAGCGCGCTGAGAACCGAAGCAATGCTGCTCGTTGCAAGTTGCGGAGGTCAATTAAAATATGGACACGCCGAAGTAGGAAATTTCTCAAAAGATTGTAAACTTTACGAACAAAACGAACTCGAATTTTTGCCCTGCGATGCCGAAGATGCCGCAAATCAGCTTATAATAGCAAAATGGATTTTGCGTTCGCTTGGATATAAATACGGCGCAACGATTTCGTTTGCTCCAAAAATTACAATAGGAAAAGCAGGAAGCGGAATGCACGTACATACAAAACTTGTAAAAGACAACAAAAATTGCATGAGCAACAACGGAATCCTTACCGATACTGCAAAAAAAGCAATCGCAGGATACCTCTATCTTGCGCCATCGCTAACAGCATTCGGAAATACTATTCCAACTTCATACCTGCGCCTTGTTCCGCATCAGGAAGCGCCGACAAATATCTGCTGGGGCGACAGAAATCGCTCTGTGCTTGTGAGAGTGCCGCTCGGATGGACAGGAAAAACTTCAATGATACAGGATTCAAATCCAAATGAACCGCTTGATAATACAGACTTTTCACAAAAACAGACCGTTGAATTCAGATGTTCCGATAATTCCGCAAATATTCACCTGTTGTTTGCAGGGCTTGCTGTGGCTGCTCGCTACGGTTTGGAAATGCCTGATGCTCTTGAATATGCGCAGCAGCGTTATGTGGATGTAAATATTTTTGACAGCGCAAACAAATCAAGGGCAAGCGCGCTCGAACAGCTTCCTGATTCATGCGCCGACTCGGCTTTGAGATTACGGCAGCAAGCCGAAATTTACAACCAGTATAATGTTTTCCCGCAAACAGTAATTGATGGAGTGATTAAAAAACTGCAAAGTTATAATGACGCAAATCTCCGTAACGAAATACTGAACAGCGAAAATAAGGTTATTGAAACTGTAAATAAATATTTTCATTGCGGATAGAAATACGCCTAAATACCGCTTGACGGTTGTTTTTTATACAAATTATTCCTCGCTTAAAGCGAGGTTTTTTTATTCAATGTATTGATTTTGTATTTTAAAATATAAATCCTCGCTTTGAGCATCAAATTTGACTCTTTGAGAGCAAAATTTGGCGTTTAATGTACTTTGCGGCTCTATAAAAGCAACTCTCCCCGAACATTTATGTTCGGGGAGAACCTCATTATTAATATTAAATTTTAAAATAGAATGAATAAAAGAATTTTGATTGCACTATTCATCTTTTTTTCTTCTTCCTTGAATGAAACGGGATTTCAGGTCGTCATAAACTTCCTTTGCTCCCGGAATATCCTGCATGGTTGCGGCTTTTACGGCGTTGTAAAATATAAGCGCAGCCCGGTGGCGTCAGTTAAGTCGGTGTCAAAATCTTCCATATTAAGATATGATGGACACAACTCCTGATAATGACGGGCATATTTATACGCTTTTTCAACAAAACTCAGCATTTTATCGCCCATTTTTTAGGTAAATCGTGCCGTTGTACGGGCGTAAGCAACATATACGGAGCAAGCAACTGTATTGCTTCGTTAATTCTTTTTTGTGCCTGCATCAGAACTTCCGGCGGGATAGGTATTAAGTGTTTATTTTACATTTGCTTATTGTTTTGATGTTAATGTTTAAAAATATTCAGCACGAAAATACAAAAAAATTAAATTTTCCAAATTTTTTATTTATTTTTGTAAAAATATTTTAAATATGATGACCGACAATAACCACAGACATGCAATATGCGCAGTAAACAAACAGTTTTTATTTTTTATTTTGACCTTAATATTTTCGCTTAACTCATTCGGGCAAACCACACATTTACAGATAATCGAACCTCATATCGGCTTCACGCCTTTTCTTGTTGAAAATTTCAAAAATGAATTGAAGGAGATAGATAATATCATCGACAATCAAGGATATGAATATCTAACCGAACAGCAAAGGTCTCTGTACGAAAGAAACGAGGAGACTGCTATGTTTTTTGAGAAAGACGACTGGTATAATTGCTCTTGGGTGTACGTTGTTAATGCAAGTTCGGCATTAAAGCCTTTCGGAAATATTGACTATAAAGCGCAAAATATTCACGACTTTAATTTTGAAACCGCATGGGTAGAAGGAGTTAAGGGATACGGAATCGGAGAAAGCATTACATATCGTTTCCCTTACTGGGATGAGGATATATCCGGCGAAAAGATGAGTTCTGATATTGCGGTTACTAATGTTATTATTTTCAACGGATATTTGAAATCATACAGAGCATGGCGCGACAATTCAAGAGTAAAACAGTTAAAACTCTATATCAACGGAGAGCCTTATGCTCTGCTTAATTTACAGGATACAATTGCTATGCAGGTTTTCAATATCGGTAATCATTCATCAACAACAGACCTTTACATGACCTTTGAAATTACCGATGTTTACAAAGGCAATAAATATGATGATACTGCTATTTCGGAACTGGAATTTGACGGTACGGGCTGTCTGTGCTTTGCCAAAGGCACTGTGATTGCTGTTCCTGATGGCGAAAAACCGATTGAAGAATTAACCGTTGGCGATACCGTATTAACATTAAACACCGAAACAGGAAAAGTGGAAACGGCTACCGTTGCAGGGCTGCAAAGTAGAAAACATTTTGTTTACGAGCTTGATTTCGGTGAAATAAAAATCAAAACCACAGAAGACCATCCGTTCTATTTCGATGGGAAATATTATTCGGTAGCGCCAAACAACACTTACGGCATAACAACGCAGGCTTTCTCAACAGGTCAGAATGTAAACTTTCTGAATGGAAAAACGCTTGGAAAAATTACATTAAAAGGCATCAAAAAACTTGACGGTTACGAAACAACATATACCATCACAAAACTAAATAAAAACAGCCTGTTTTTTGCTAACGGAATATGCGTAGCAACGGAAGAAACCGTAAAATGTAAATAAACATACGGCTTTTACGTCATTGTAAAACATTTTGAAACAGTATTCGTTTTAGTTGTGTCTTTTTGCAGGTAAATTCTTTTTCAAACAGCAAACAAGTATAACCGCACCTGCAATAATAAACGGCAAACTCAGCCATTGCCCCATATTTAACGACATTTGATTTTCAAATTCAACCTGATTTTCCTTTACAAATTCTACTAAAAAACGGGCGGCAAAAAGTCCGATTAAAAATAGTCCGAAAATTACTCCGGGCTTTTTGATTCCAAAATCTTTTTTGAAAAACAGATAATACAAAATGACAAACATCAGCATATAAGCGAGCATTTCATAAATTTGAGTAGGATGAGCGGGAGTAGTTTCGCCGGCTCGTACAAACACAAAACCCCACGGTAGATTTGTTGCATGTCCGTAAATTTCGGAGTTCATTAAATTTCCAAGTCTAACAATAGCGCCCGCTATCGGAATGGCAACTGCAATCCTGTCAAGCGACCAGATAAATGGCTTTTTATATTTTCTGCAAAAAAGCCACAGCCCGAGCAAAATACCAAGCGCAGCGCCATGACTTGCAAGCCCTGCATAACCTGTAAATTTGCCATCATGAACAGGCAAAATTATTTCCCATGGATACTTTAAATAATATGCGCCCTCGTAAAACAGACAGTGACCAACCCGCGCTCCAATGAAAGTAAGCGGAATAATATAATTTAAAGTAAGTTTGTCCAAAAGTTCGCGTTTTATATTTTCCTTTTTAAATATTTTTTTGAAGATAATATAACTTGCACAAAAGCACAAAATCCAGCAAAGGCTGTAATAGCGAATACTGATTGATCCCAAGCTGAACATCACGGAATCCACGTCCCAGTTTATTGAAAGTAACCGTATCATTTTATATATTGTATTTAATATTTATATTTGAATGTTAATGTTTATAATTTTAATCTTGAAAATACGCTCAATGGCAAACGTTTACCGAATCTGTCTTCAAGCACAAGTTCGCCAAAGGTTTTTTCTTTTATATTGCCAAAAACCGAAGATGTAAGAGTATCGGCAACTATTGCCGAAAAGCCGTTAGAATAAAGATTCAGCAACAAAAAACTGTTTTCGGGTTCAAGCGTTTTTTTGCAATATTCAAGCATTTCAAAAATATTTTCATCGAGTTTCCATTTTTCGCCGTCAGCGCCGTGTCCGTATGCCGGCGGGTCAAGAATGATTCCGCTGTAACGGTTTCCGCGTTTGGCTTCGCGTTTTATAAACTTCATGGCATCTTCAATTACCCATCGGATATTTTCTGTTTTGCTGATTTGCATGTTTTCGCGCGCCCATGTAACAACCTGCTTTACAGAATCAAGATGCACAACGTCAGCGCCGGCAAGTTTTGCCGCTATTGATGCTCCGCCCGTATATGCAAACAGATTCAAGATTCGCGGTTTTTCCATGTTCAGTTTTTTTACTGTTTTGTAAATATAATCCCAGTTTGGAGCCTGTTCTGGAAAAACTCCCACATGCTTAAAAGATGTAAGTCCAAGCCGCAGTTTGAAATTAAGTTCTTCATTTTTGTAAGCGATAATCCACTGTTCCTGCATCGAGTCTTTATTTATCCATGTTCCGCTGTCTTCCTTTCCTGATTTTCCAAAACCTGCGCCCTGTTTAAATACGGAATCTGCCATTTGTTCCCATTCTGTGTCGGTAAGCGATTTTTTCCACACGGCTTTGGGTTCGGGACGGCGCACAACAAATCTTCCGAAGCGTTCGAGTTTTTCAAAGTCGCCACAGTCAATAAGTTCATAATCTTTCCATCTTTTATCGGGACTTAAAATTTGCATAAACAAACTGTTTTCGACTTCAAAAGTACATCAAATTTTATTAATAGATGCAGAAAAATATTATTTTACATGATATTTTTCAAATTAATATAGTATTTTTGTAATTCCATTTGATATGAATAAATTTAAAATTTATAAGATATGCAAACAATTGACAATTACAATTTCAGCGGCAAGCGTGCAATCATTCGCGTTGATTTTAATGTTCCGATGAATGAAAAATTTGAAGTAACCGATGATACCCGTATTCGCGCGGCGATTCCTACGGTCAAAAAAGTACTGGAAAAAGGCGGGTCGGTAATTTTGATGTCGCATCTTGGACGTCCCAAAAAAAACAATGATGATAAATTTTCACTTTCGCATATTACAGGCGCTATAGAAAACTGTTTAGGCGTTAAAATTACTTTTGCAGGCGACTGTATGGGCGAAAAAGCCGCACAAATGTCAGCAGAACTTAAACCCGGTGAGGTTATGCTGCTCGAAAATCTTCGCTTTTACGCCGAAGAAGAAGGCAAACCGCGCGGACTTGCCGAAGATGCAAGCGACGAAGAAAAAGCCGCAGCAAAAAAGGCAATAAAGGAAAGCCAAAAAGAATTTACAAAAAAACTGGCTTCGTATGCTGACTGCTACATCAACGATGCTTTCGGAACAGCGCATCGAGCGCATGCGTCCACTGCCCTGATTGCCGAATATTTTGCAAACGACAAAATGTTCGGATACGTAATGGAAGGCGAACTGAAAGCCATTGACAAAGTGCTGGAATCTCCCGAACGCCCTTTTACGGCAATACTCGGCGGTTCAAAAGTTTCATCAAAAATTACAGTCATCAAACGTCTTTTAAACCGTGTTGATAATCTTATCATAGGCGGTGGAATGGGATTTACTTTTATAAAGGCTCAAGGCGGAAAAATAGGAGATTCTATCTGCGAAGACGAATTTATGCCGTTAGCGCTGGAAATACTGGAAGATGCAAAAAAGAAAAACGTAAAAATATATCTTTCCGTAGAAACCATTGCAGGCAATTCGTTCAGCAATGATGCCGATATAAAGATTAGTCCTATTAACAATATTCCAGATGGTTGGGAAGGAATGGATGCATCGCCGAAAACAATTTCAATTTGGGAAAATGTAATTTTAAATTCAAAAACAATTCTTTGGAACGGACCTGTTGGCGTATTTGAATTTCCAAAATTTGCCAAAGGCACTGAAACTATTGCAAAAATAGTTGCAAAAGCCACAAAAGAAGGTGCATATTCGCTAATCGGCGGAGGCGATTCGGTTGCTGCAATCAATAAATTCGGACTTGCCAACGAGGTAAGTTATGTTTCAACTGGCGGCGGCGCTTTGCTTGAATATATGGAAGGTATTGAACTTCCGGGAGTAAAAGCAATACGTCAGTAAACGGTTTTGAAATTATATTGCTTCCAGCAAGATATGTCTAAAAAGAAAGGTCATTAATTTCTAAAGTTATTGAGTAAACTGAATTTTTTATTTAATTTGTCGTTATCAACTAAAATTTTATTATCTTCGCATTAAATCTTATTAATCGTTTTGGTATAAAAATTATGAGTTATCTTAAATTTGATAAAAATGCACTGGTAAATCTCGAATATTCACTGAACAGAGAGATATTGAGTACCACCCGCAACGGCGGTTATCTAAGCACAACAATCGTATGCTGCAATACCCGCAAATATCATGGACTGCTGATATGCCCGATTGATGAGTTTGGCGGTGAAAATCATGTATTGTTGTCATCGCTTGATGAAACACTGATACAGCGCGAAAAAACTTTCAATCTCGGAATACATCGCTATCCCGGAAATTATGAACCGCGAGGACATAAATACATCGTTGAGTTTGAATATGAACCCACTCCTACAATAACTTATCGCGTAGGCGGAATGGTATTAAAAAAAGAACTGTTACTGATTCATCACGGAAATCAACTGATGATACGTTATACTTTACTTGATGCTCATTCGCCCACTGTTTTGAGATTGAAACCTTTTTTGGCATTCAGAAAAATTCATGAGCTGAGTAAGGCAAATCTGTATGCAAATACCAGATACAACAATATCAGCAACGGAATAGAAACAAAACTTTATACCGACTATCCTTTGCTGCGCATGCAACTGAACAGGAAAAACGAATTTATACCAACTCCCGACTGGTATTACAATATAGAGTATAACGAAGAATTTAAACGAGGATACGAATATCGCGAAGACCTGTTTGTTCCCGGATATTTTGAAATTCCTGTAAAAAAAGGAGAATCAATAATATTTTCGGCATCCGTCAAAGAAGAAAATCCGATTTCATTTAAAAGATATTTTGACAAAAATCTTGCCGAACGTCCTCCAAAAAACAGTTATCTGGCATGTTTGAAAAACGCTTCGCAACAGTTCATAATACAATCGGGTAAAAATACCGAAATCGTAGCAGGTTATCCTTGGCTTGGATACTGGGGATTGGATATGTTTGTTTCATTACCCGGACTGACGCTTGCCGCCGGCGGAAATGCACAGTTGTGTAAAACAATTTTGGACAATGCAACAAAAAATATTAAAAACGGTTCGTTTACAAACGAAAAACAGCACAGAGCCTTTATTTATACATCAATAGATGTTCCGCTGTGGTATATTTGGGCTGTTCAGCAATATAAAAATTATACAGGCAACAGCGCCGAAGTATGGAAATCGTATGGTAAAAAAATAATTGAAATACTCGATGCTTATCGCAAAGGAAAACCTAACGTGCAAATTCACGAAAACGGTTTAATGTGGCAGGAAGAAACAGGAAAAGCGCTGACATGGATGGATGCGATTGTAGCAGGCAAACCTGTTACGCAACGCGCAGGATATGCTGTTGAAGTAAATGCGCTGTGGTATAATGCAGTATGTTTTGCAACAGAACTTGCCAAAGAAAATAATAACAGAACTTTTGTCAAACAGTGGACGCCTGTAATACAACTGATTGAAGAAAATTTTTATCCTGTATTTTGGTGCGAACAGCGTCAGCATCTTGCTGATTATGTTGATAAAGAAGGACAGAATATTTACACTCGACCTAATCAAATTTTTGCCGCATCGCTTCAATACAGTCCTGTAAATGACGAAGTGAAAGAAAAAATATTGAAAGCAGTAAAACATGAATTGCTTACGGTCAAAGGCATACGTACATTATCGCCTAAAAATCCATTATATAAAGGCAGATATGAAGGAAATCAGACAGAACGCGACCTTGCTCATCATCAAGGAACGGCAATGCCTTGGCTGCTTGGACATTATGTAGAAGCAAACTTTAAACTTCACGGCAAAAGTTTTATTGCTGCGGCAAAAGAAATTATAAATGCGTTTGAAGAAGATATGACAACTTACGGAATTGCATCAATATGCGAACTTTACGATGGCAATCCGCCGCATGCAGCCGAAGGTTCAATATCGCAAGCGTGGAGCGTTGCCGAAATTATGCGAATAATCCGAATGATTGACGATATGGAAAAACCAGATTAATTGCCACAGAGAGAGTTGTATAAATTTACCATTTCATATACTGCATAACAAAAATTGTTTTGAACTGTATTTTGACAGTAACAATATAATTATGCAAAAAACAGCGGATATTTAAATAATATCCGCTGTTTTTTTATAAACGTTTTATCTGCCACCGTAATAATGCGCAGCTCAAACTGTTTTTCGATGTAATTCTGCACAAAACTTACGATTTGTGAAAACATTTCATCGGGCTTGTCGAACGATTTTACTTTTTGTGCATAAAACACATATTCGTACTGGTCGTCAAGCCACACATTGTCGTTTTCAATGGACTGAAATACATTATCGTATGTAGGTTGTTGCCTGAACAATTCACTATTCCCGACAATAATCAGCAATCTTTTTGCTCTTGATAATGCAACATTTAAGCGGTTGGGCGATTGTGCAAAACCTAAATCCTTTTGTTCAGGGAAACCTAATGCACCCTATAGATTGGTATCTGCTTTTTATCTGCTGCAATACGGTTACTGCGCACCATTGAAACAATGATAATGTTTCGTTCCATACCTTGGAATTTATCAACGGTACTGACATGAATAGGAATATCTCGAAATTCATTTCTTAAATTCCGCAACAACTTGATTT
>JAIRRX010000006.1 GCA_031255755.1 Prevotellaceae bacterium
CAAAAACAGACAGGTTCTTTGAAAACAAAAATGCCAATTAATACTGTTCCCGCTGCGCCTATACCAGTCCAAACAGCGTATGAAGTACCAATTGGCAATGCTTGCGAGGCTTTTACGAGCAAAATCATACTGATAATCAATGATACGCCAAAACCGACAAACCAAAGCCGCATTTCGTTGCCTGCTGTTTCTTTTGCCTTGCCCAAACAAAAGGCAAAACCTGTTTCAAAAAGTCCTGCAATGATTAAAAGTATCCAATTCATTTTTGTATTTTTTTTGGTGCAAATTTATTCATTTCTGGAAAACTGACAAAAAAGTAAAATTTGTAATTTATAGAAATAATAATTATTTTTGTGACCATAATATGAATTATTAGACAAAAAAATCAAAAACTGTTAAAAACTGATACCTAATTGCTAATATATGGTAATTATATAATGCAAAAAGTAATTTTCCAATACAGAAATACGATATAAATAATGTGGTTTTTTGGGGTACGTCATTGCGAGCGTTAGCGAAGCAATCCAGACACTTATTGTTAATACTGGATTGCTTCGTCATTCGCTACGCTCATTCCTCGCAATGACGTACGATTTAGTACTGCTTCACCGCTATGCGGTTCTAAATGACGTCATACACGATTTGGACAAATTCGTAATCAATACCTATATTCTAAATAATTCCAACGGAATTGCGTTCAATGGCATGGCGATTATTTAAATTCTGCGGAATAAAAACCACATAAACAAAATGCTCTTCCCTAAAATCAGGAAAGAGCATCATTGTAAAAACCTGTTGAAACTACATATTAATAGGTATGTTCGTTTTCTTCCATTTCTTTGCCTGTTATTTTGTGTCTGTCAAGTGCGCGCCATGCGTACACAATATACGCCAGCACCAAAGGAATGAGAATTGAAACGTAAGCCATTGTTTTCAAAGTAAACAGACTTGAACAACTGTTGCTGATAGTCAGTGAACTTTGAAAATCGGTTAGCGAAGGATAATATGCTGTATTGTTCCAGCCTGCGCAAAGCAGTAATGCCAGCACAGTCAGCACTGTGCCTGTTCCTGCAAACCAGATGCCTTTTTTCCATGTTGCCGACAGTATTGTTTTGCCAATTCCGAATAACACTCCGACAACACCAATCAGCAGTACTGCAAGCACCGCAGGCATTTGTATAAAGTTGTGAAGATATTTATACGGCTTCGGCGGCAATATCATATTTGTTTGCGGATCTACTGCAAATCCATCCTGTACCAACAGATGAACAAAAAACGTAAGGAAGCACACGAGGAATAATACTGTTTCAATTATCAGTCGCTTACGCGATTTTTTCTGTATTTCATCGTCATCAATATTGTTTACAAAATAAAGCAAAGCCAGAACGCGCGACAGGAAAAATACAGCCAGCCCAAGCAACACGTTCCATATTACAAAAGCGGCTTCAAGCCCGTGCCACGGCGTAGTCCACGACGAAATTACAGGATTAGCCAAATTCGTAAGGTTTTGTTTTTCCACAATAAAATTTGCTCCGTTAAAAAACGTTCCTACGGCTGCTCCAAGTAATACAGGCGCTAATATACCGTTTATTATAAGAAATATTTGATATGTTTTCTTTCCCAGCAAGTTTCCGTGTTTTGCCTGATATTCGTATGATACTGCTTGCAGAACAAAGCACAGCAATATTAAAATCCAAACCCAGTAAGCGCCTCCGAAACTTGTGGAATAAAACAGCGGAAACGAAGCAAAAAATGCGCCTCCGAAAGTAACCAAAGTTGTAAATGTAAATTCCCATTTACGACCGGTAGAATTTAACAGCATCTTTTGCTGTATGCGGTTTTTACCAATGGTGAAAAGTAGCGACTGTCCACCCTGAACAAACATCAGAAAAACCAGTAATGCTCCTAATAAGGATACTAAAAGCCACCAATAGTGTTGTAAAAATGTATAAGTTGCATCCATAATGATTAGTTTTTATTTTCATTAATTTGAGGTCCTTTTTTTATTGCGCTTGTCAATATTTTCAATTCTGCAATAAGTAAAACTGTAAATAATACAAGGAAAATAAAGAATGTTAACTGTACCGATGATGCCGATAATTTCGATATGGCAGCCGATGTCGGTAAAATATCCTGAATTGCCCATGGTTGACGTCCCACTTCGGCAACTACCCAGCCAGCCTGTCCTGCAAAAATAGCAAGGAAAATAGAAATCAAACATGTCCACTGTAACCAGCGTTTGGTTTCAAATTTGTTTTTATACGAAAAATATGTTGCAAAGGCAAACAGCAACAGTAAAAATCCGCCGAGTATAACCATCACTCTGAAAGCATAGAACGTAAGCCCAAGAGGCGGAATCAACTCTTTTGGTTCTTTAATGTATCCGTATCCGAAATAGGCGAAATTTTCTTTCAACTGCTGTCGCGAATCTGCAATTTTTGCATGAACTGCGGCTTTCTTTTCTGCAAACAGTTCGTCGCCTGTTAATGCAATCGCAGTAATTGTATCGCCTTCGGATGTTTCCGTATAATTTTCAGTTTCAGCAGCCAAAACCAGTGCATTTTTTATACTGTCGGCTTTGTGTTCAAGCAGTACGCTGTCGGCTTTTGCTGTTTTATAATTGGCTAAAGCGTTTATTGCAAGTTTTCCTCTTGCTATTTTTTCTTCAGCCGACAATGCAATCGAACCGTCTGGTTTTGTATAGCCTCCTTCGATTATATTCTTTATTCCCGGCACGTATGCGTTGAATTTTCCAAAAGCAAGATACGACAGGAATTTTGGTATGGGAACATCAATTTTGAATAAAAACGCTTCTTCATTATCGTTATATTCTTTTTTACTTGGATTTAATATTCCTGCACCAACAAGATTAACGCCTTCACCGCCTTCGTACAGACCTTCCATTGCGGCAAGTTTCATAGGTTGCTGTTTTGCAACCTGCGAAGCCGAACCGTCGCCTGTCCATATCGAAAGAAAACATGCTATCAGCCCAAATGCCACAGCGACTTTAATACTTGCCAAAGCAAATTTTACTTCGCGTTTTCTCAACAAATACCAGCTGGATATGCCTGCAACAAACATTGCTCCGATAATCCAGCCCGATAATACTGTATGCAAAAACTTATTAAGTGCAACAGGTGAAAATGCCACAGCCCAGAAACTTCCCATTTCATTTCTAACCGTATCGGGATTAAATACCATTCCTGTCGGGTATTGCATCCAACCGTTGGCAACCAGTATCCAAAAAGCCGATATTGTTGCGCCTGCAATGGTTAGCCATGTAGATGTAAGGTGAAAGCCTTTGCTTACCTTGTTCCAACCAAAAAACATCACTGCAATAAACGTTGCTTCCATAAAAAATGCAACAACGCCTTCAATGGCAAGCGGAGCGCCGAAAATATCGCCAACAAACCAACTGTAATTAGACCAGTTGGTACCAAATTCAAATTCAAGAATTAATCCTGTTGCCACGCCTATGGCAAAATTAATTCCGAATAACTTCATCCAAAACTGAGCGGTTTTTTTCCAAAACTCATCGCCGGTTTTGTAATAAATAGTTTCCATAACAGCCTGAACAATGCCAAGCCCCAGTGTCAATGGCACAAAAAGCCAATGATAAAAAGCCGTTAGAGCAAATTGTGCTCTCGACCAGTCAATAAGAGAAATGTTGTCAATTTCTGCAATCATAATACAAAAGTTTTAAAGATTATTTAGCACGTTGAATTAGTTCATTTGATACATAGTTTTGTTTTTTGTCTGCACTGTCAAACTTGCCGAGATAACTTGGAAAGAAAAAAATCTTCAATACGGCAAACATTATAAACAGTTTGACTAAAATAATCAGCCAGAGTGTTTTTCCTGTTGTCATTCCTTTAAATCCTTCAACATAGAAAGATATTATTCGTTTTAATACAGATTTTTCCATACACAGGGAATTTTACACTTTACAAGATAAATAACACACAAATGTGCAATTTTTTTTGATATTGCCCAAATTTTTTTGAAAAAATAATGAAATTTTTAATGCTTTCTTTCAAATCATGCAACATAAATACCTTGCACCTATAAAATAAGATACTTTTTGCTGTTGTAAGCAGATATAAAGTCATTTAATTTTAACATTAAAGTCAAAATTTTAGGATATTAAAAATGTACCGACAACTAAATTCCGTAAAAATTTCTAAACTTATTAGAATGTTATTATTTTTACAATTAGCATTATTCTGGGAAGTATTTATAAATGCCATTGCAGTCCGTCATTGCGAACCCGTAAGGGTGAAGCAAAGCAGGAAGCAACCGAAGCCCGTCATTGCGAGGCGGAACGCCGAAGCAACCGAAGCGCAGCGGAGTTCGGCGCAGCCAATCCAGTTTTTGCATTAGCTTTTCCTTTTTCACTGGATTGCTTCGTTAACGCTCGCAATGACGTACGATTGCTTCAGGTTAGCAATGACATGTTATTTTTATGTAACTACTAATCTTGAAGACAATCAAACTATCAAAACCTAAGGTATTTTATTCAAAATCTGACTTGGTTGTTAAACGTGCAAATTCTTCGAGCATGCGCTTGTGCCTGTAAACATCTTTGCGCAAACCTTTAAATTTTAAAATAGTATCCGAATAATCCAGTTCAAGAAAATCTTCGTACATGCGTGTGAGCCTGTTAAATTTATTTCTGGGACGGAAAATTAATTTTTTATTTTCATCGCTTACAAGCACATATTTGCGCTGGTTGAACATTTCTATTATTTCGTTTTTATTTTCGTTTATGGGTTTGTTCAAATATATTTTAATATCGGCAAATCCGATAAACGGATATATGAATGAAAAAAGACTTATCAGACACAGCATTTCCAAAAGGCGACCTTCTTCCAAAAAATGAGACAGACTCGCAGTTTCGGACATAACATCTTTGCTCATAAGATATATGAATATCAATATTAAAAGCAATAAAACAATTAAATATATTTCAAATTTGAAAACACGTATAAAATATCTCTTCATGATTATTTTATTTATTTTGTATTAGTTATAATGAACTTTTATTGATAGCATTCCATGCAAGCGAAGCTGAGCCGAGTATTGACACATCTTTGTTTTGAAGTTCGGATGGAAGAATTTGTATTTTATTTTTCCAGATTTTAAGTACATTTTTTTCAAAAGATGTAATTGTCGGTTTAAAAATCAAATCGCCTGCTTTTGCCACGCCTCCGAATAAAAATATTGCTTCGGGAACCGTTATTGCAACTGCATTTGCAAGAGCAAGACCAAGTATTTCACCTGTTATTTGAAATGCTTCAAGTGCTATTTTATCTCCGTTTTGTGCTGCTTCGGCAATATTTTTTGTTTCAAACTCATCGAAACTTTTATGACGAAAAACACTGTCTTCATTACTTTTTGATAAAAGTTCCCAAACAGTACGTTTTATACCGGAAGCAGAAGTGTAAGTTTCAAGACATCCGCATCTTCCGCAACCGCATTTGCGTCCGTTTTTTTCAATAATAACATGTCCGAGTTCTCCTGCAAATCCATCGTATCCGTAAATCATTTCGCCATTTGCAACAAAGCCGCTGCCGACTCCTGTTCCCAAAGTAACAAAAAGAAAATCGCGCATTTTTGCCGCTCCGCCGTAAACCATTTCGCCGATTGCTGCTGCATTTGCATCATTATCCAGCGCTATACATATTGACGGAAAATGTTTTTGCAATTTTGCCACAATAGGCAATATTTGCGACCATGGCAAATTTGGCGCAAACGCTATTGTTCCTGTGTTGTGATTTCCATTTGGAGCGCCAATACCTATTCCGATAATTTCGGCATCTTCAACATCTTTTTCAAGTTTTATGATAATATCTTTCAATGCATTGATATAATCGTCAAAATCAGTGTAAAATGAAGTTGAAATGTTTTCCTCAACATAGATGTTTCCGATACGGTCAACCATGCCGAATTTGGTGTTTGTGCCGCCTATATCTATTCCGACAACTAATTTTTTTGTATCCATATTTGTAAAGTTTTGATGATGTTTTAATTTTAATTAAACTTTATTTTGATATAAATTTTCCTGTTCTTCGACAGTTTTTTCTTTTTCTTTTTTGTCTTTGCGATTTTCCCAAAATTGCAATGCAAGAATTGCGAAAATCAATATTATTGACCCAAGCATCGCAATCTTCAACATTAATGTAGATTCATTTTTGGCGATGTACATAAACCACCAAACAATACACATTCCAAGAAATATTGAAGCAATCATTATCAGCAAAAGCCGTGTTATTCGTATAAACATATTTTACATTTTTTTATTTTTCAAAGGTCAAATCTACTATTTTTTTTAATAACACAAAAATTATTGATTTATTTTATACATAAACGCATAAAAGTCAAAAAAATGCAGATATAAAAAAATTGTGAATTGTTAATTTCAATTTATGCAATCAGTTGTACTTGCAAAAATGGAACGGACAATTATAATTCTATTGTCCTTTCAATATGTATTTGTTTTAAAAAATATTGGTCGTGCGAAACAACAATCAGTGTGCCTTGATACTCGTCAATGGCTTCTGTAAGTATTTCAACATTCTGAATATCAATATTATTTGTAGGTTCGT
>JAIRRX010000011.1 GCA_031255755.1 Prevotellaceae bacterium
AACGTCCGAGCAGCATGAATATGGGATATGTGAACTTTACCATTTCGGGCAGCGAAGCATAATTTCCCAATGAGCCGTATTGTCCTATTCCGGGTCCTACGTTTCCCATAAACGACAACGATGTTGTAAATCCCGACAGCAAATCAATATTAAACATCGAAAGGATAACCGTTGCAAGAAGAGTAATAAACAGATAAAGCGCGATATATGTCATTGCAGATGATACACGTCTTTCGTCAATTACGCTGTTTGCCAGACGCACCGACACTATGGCATTGGGATGCTGGCGTATTTTCAATTGAGCGACTATTGAACGCCACAGGATGTACATCCTGTCAACTTTTATTCCTCCCGAAGTAGAACCCGCACAGGCGCATTGTGCCGAAAGATATATCAAAACACACATTGCCACAGGATGCCAACTTGTTGAATCTGCGGTTGCAAAACCGGTAGTGCTTGTTACTGCTATAACCTGAAATGCCGAATTGTAAACCGCATTAAAAAAATTGGAATAATTGCCGCTTATTAAAAGATTTGCGGTTACAATTATCGTCCCTACACCCATCGATACCAGATAAAATCTGATAATCGGCGAATGAAACATTGCTTTCGGACGTCCTGCAAGGGTTGAATATATAACCCCAAAATGCATTCCCGAAATAATCATAAATATCATTATTATTATCCCGACAGGAATACTGTTGAACGAAGATATGCTTCCGTTTTTTGTACTGAATCCACCTGTTGCAATCGTTGAAAAAGCATGATTTACGGCATCAAAAAGATTCATGCCGCATAACATTAGCAGCGCGGTTAAAATTACCGTTAATCCTATATAAACCGAAATTATCACACGTAATAACTGCTGCGCCTTAAAATGAAAATTATCTTTTGCAAGCAAAGAAACTTCGGCATTTGTCAATCGCACTTGAGTTGTGTATTGCGATTGAAGTACAATTACGGCAAACAGCACAATTCCTACTCCGCCGATATAATGTGTTGCCGAACGCCAAAAAAGCAAACCGCGTGGAACGCTTTCTATATCATTCAGGATTGTTGCGCCTGTGGTTGTAAATCCCGAAACACTTTCAAACCATGCATTGGGAACATTAAATTCACCGCCCCACAAAACATAAGGCAACATTCCGAAAACGCAACTCATTAACCATGCAAATACTACAAAAACATTTATTTCTTTGTTATTAAGGTTGGGATTTTTAGGAACAAAAATAAACGGAAAACAGCCAACCGTAAAAGTTATAAATGCGCTTAACAATAACGGAAAAAAATCAGAACCTATGCCATCAAATACCGAGACCAACGCCGAAAGAAGCATAAATGCGGCATTTATCAACAGCACAAAACTGATATATCGTACAATCAAACCGTGTCTCATGGCTGTTTACTGATTTTCTTTCTCGTATTTTTTAACAAGTTCGGCAAGTCTTTTTATTTCGCTGTCAAGCGCCGAAATTTCATCTTTGGTATTAACGTTAATGTTATAGGGAACGCGCGTTTCGTTGAATGCATTGATACCTTTTACTATTTTCACCATTGGTGATATAAAATATATGTAAATAAAATAATTCAACATAAAAATCAACACTATACAGGTTGAAATTGCTATAACTGCAGGCATAATCATTCTGTAATAATTATCGTTCATAAGCAGAGAATTGCCTTCTACTTCTTTTTTGTTCAACAGAAACAGGCGGTCTATAAGTTCTGATACCTTGTCATAACTTTTATACAGTTCGTTGAAGTAATATTGCAAATATGATTTTCTGTCCGTTTTTGCAAACTTTATAATATTATCGGCAATTTTTACATATTCGGCATAACAGATATTCAGTGAATCCAAAACTTGCTGCTCGCCTTTGACCGAAATTCTGTTTTGCGCTTCGGCATAAGCAGTTTCATAACCCGAAACATACACATTCAAGACATTCAAAACAGAATCATTTTTTGTTGAAACATAATCAAGCAAAATCATATTTTGACTGTGAAATAATCCCTGCATACTGTGCGCTGCATTCATGCTTCTAACATTTTCGGCTACTACAACCGATACCGAAGAACGTATTCGCTGCATCTCAAAAACTATTGCAACTCCTGCCAAAAGCAAAATAAACGCAACAACAGTACAACCCAAAAATATTTTTTTACGAATACTCATTTTCTTATAAATTAATTTACAAAGGTATAAAATAAATTATTAGTTGCCAATTTTGATTCTACCTCATTTTTTATACAGAAAACTATTGCAGTAAACATTTAATATCAGTGATTTTTTAACTGCAACCTTGCAACAATGCCTTTCACACTGTGTTATAAACATTCCTGCAACTTTACAAATTTTCTAACTTTTTACTACCTTTGCTGATATTTTTAGAATTTAGACAATGCAGGAACGTATAATTATTCTTGATTTTGGTTCTCAAACCACGCAACTTATAGCACGCAGACTGCGCGAATTAAACGTATATTGCGAAATATTTCCTTACAATAAATTTCCCGAACATTGCGATGACATACGCGGCGTTATTTTGTCCGGAAGTCCGTATTCGGTTTATGATAAAGATGCTTTCAAGACTGACATTTCAAATATTCGTAATCATTTTCCGTTGTTGGGAATTTGCTATGGTGCGCAATTGATTGCACATCTTTCTGGAGGAAAAGTTGAAGCGGTCGGAACGCGAGAATACGGACGGGCAAATTTATCTGCTTTCGATAATACAAATGATTTGTTAAAAAATATACGCATAAATTCGCAGGTATGGATGTCGCACGGAGATACAATTACCAAAACGCCGGATAATTTTGAAATCATCGCAAGAACAAACGAAGTACCGATAGCCGCATATCAAATCAAAAATGAAAAGACATGGGGAGTGCAATTTCACCCGGAAGTTTTTCACAGTGAAGATGGAATGAAAATACTTGAAAATTTTGTTGATATTTGCGAATGTAAAAGAAACTGGACTCCGTCATCGTTTATTGAAACAACAGTTGCAGAACTAAAAAAGAAACTCGGCAACGACAAGGTTATACTTGGGTTGTCAGGCGGAGTTGACAGTTCGGTAACCGCTGTTTTACTGAACATGGCAACAGGTAAAAATCTTACATGTATTTTTGTAGATAACGGACTGCTGCGTAAAAACGAATTTGAAAATGTTCTTAACGATTACAGGCATCTCGGATTAAACGTAATCGGCGTTGATGCAAAAAATAAATTTTATACAGCTCTTGCAGGTATTGCCAATCCCGAACAAAAACGCAAAATAATAGGAAAAATGTTTATTGATATTTTTGATGAAGAAGCGGCAAAATTGAAAGATGTAAAATGGCTCGGACAGGGAACAATTTATCCCGACATAATCGAATCGCTTTCAATTACGGGAACAACAATCAAATCGCATCATAATGTAGGCGGATTGCCAAAATACATGAAACTCAAGCTGGTAGAACCGCTCAGGCTACTGTTTAAAGATGAAGTTCGCAAAGTAGGCAGGGAACTTGGAATGTCAGAAAATCTTATAAATCGACATCCTTTTCCGGGACCGGGACTTGGAATTCGTATTCTCGGCGAAGTTACGCCCGAAAAAGTTCGCATATTGCAGGATGCAGATGATATTTATATAAACCTTTTGCGGCAATATGATTTATATAATTCTGTTTGGCAAGCATGTACAATTTTGTTGCCTGTGCGCTCGGTAGGCGTAATGGGCGATGAACGCACTTATGAAAATACTGTTGCTCTGCGTGCGGTTACGTCAACAGATGCAATGACTGCCGACTGGGCGAAATTACCTTACGAATTTCTGGAAAAAGTATCAAATGAAATTATAAATAAGGTGAAAGGTGTAAATCGCGTTGTGTATGACATAAGTTCAAAGCCGCCGGCAACTATTGAGTGGGAATGATTGTTTTTTGGATAGATTACATTAATATTGTAAAAGGATATTTACATGAATGATTTTCTTTTTATATTCGGAATTTTTGTAATAGTTGCTTATATTTGTTTGTTATTCAAGTATATTTTTAATTGTTTAAATGAAGCGAGTCCCGCTGACTGCATCAAGCATTTATCAATAAAGCAATGTAATAAGATATTGGATGCAACAGTTAAGATTAACAATTTACGTATATCAAAAAGGAATGATACTACATACAGCATGAAATTTTTTTACTTGCTTAACACTGAAAAATTTGATTTCGATTTTTCAGATGAGGAGTATGATGCTTTTATTAATTACTTAGACTGGTTTTATTATGACAGAAAAAAAGGAAAAATCAGGAAAATTATAACTGCATAAACCGTATCCGAGTAATATGATGAAAATATATCAATTAGATATTGTTGTAAATAAATTGAAAAACAAAAGATTACTTACAGTATTTTATTATGGTTGACGAACATATAAAAGACTGCAAACGCGATAAAATTTCTGTTGAAAAAATTATAAAGGCAATTTTAAGTAAGCATGACGCCTGAATTTCTATTATAAATATTCTTTTTGTATCAAGTCAATGCTTCGCTTTACAAATGACGCAAGCGCTTCGCCTTTCAGTTTGTTATTCGACAGCAGTGCAAGGTCTGTTAATTGTTTGACCATATCGTTATTCTGACCGAATGTATTTAACATGTCATCTTTATTTTTATTTGCCGCATCCAATTTCTTTTTTATTTCCTCTATTTCATCTTTGGTTGATTGCGGTATTTCCTCTTCTTTCATGTTTTTACTGTTATTTTCCATCAGTTCTTTTTGTTCGTTCAGCAATTTGATTTCATTCTGTAAAGGATTTAATTTTGCATCAAGCGTTTTACTTTTTTCCGAACTAATAGAATTAATAATAGCATGATTGCTGTTGATTACAAGATTATACGAATCAGGCATTTGTCCGTAAAAGTTGAAACCGCCGCCTGTTGCCGACATGTCTTTCATTCGGCGCATAAATTCGTTTTGCGTAATCATTACAGGAGCATCTGTTTCGGATAAGGCATCAAATGTTACAACAAACTTTTCCTTATCATTAGCAGGCAAATTTGCTTCAAAAACTTTTTGCAGGTCATGTTCCTGTTCTTTTGTCAGCAATGATTTTCGTTTTTCTTCCTTTTCGATTAAATTGTCAATACTGTCGGAATCAACGCGAACAAAGCGCGAATCTTTAAACTTTTGTTCAAGTTTGCTGATATAATGAGAATCAAGCTGGCAATCCATTAACAGTACATTGTAACCTCTGTTTTTTGCATTGTCTATAAACGTGTACTGCAAATCTTTATCGGTTGCATACAGATAAATCAGCGTTCCGTTTTTGTCTTTTTGATTACTTTCAATGAGAGTTTTATATTCATCAAACGTGAGATATTTATCGTCGGTATCGCGCATTAGCGCAAACTTTTCGGCACGTTCGTAAAATTTTTCATCGCTTATCATTCCGTATTCGATAAATAATTTCAAATCATCCCATTTTTCTTCAAACTGTTTGCGACTGTTTTTGAAAATATCATTTAATCTGTCTGCAACTTTTTTACTGATATGTCCTGATATTTTTTTAACATTTGCATCGCTTTGCAAATAACTGCGCGATACATTCAGCGGTATGTCCGGCGAGTCAATTACGCCCTGCAACAGTGTTAGAAAATCCGGAACAACGCCTTCAACGGAATCACTTACAAATACCTGATTACAATATAATTGTATGCGATTGCGATTTATATCCATATTCGATTTTATTCGTGGAAAATATAAAATTCCTGTTAAGTTAAACGGATAATCCACATTCAAATGAATATAAAACAGAGGTTCGTCGCTCATCGGATAAAGTGTTTGATGAAATTTTTTATAATCTTCATCCGTCAAATCGCTTGGTTTTTGCATCCATAAAGGATTAGTATCGTTGATTATTTTATCCTCATCGGTATCAACATACTTGTTGTCTTTCCATTCCTGCTGTTTGCCGAAAGCAACAGGCACAGGCAAAAATTTGCAATATTTATTCAGTAACTGTTCGATACGCGCAGTTTCCAAAAATTCTTCACAATCGGCTGATATGTGAAGTACAATATCCGTTCCGCGCTGCGTTTTATCGGCTTCTTCGAGTGTGTATTCCGGAGAGCCATCGCAAGTCCAGTGTACGGCAGGCGAATCTTTCCACGATTTGCTGAAAATTTCAACTTTATCGGCAACCATGAATGACGAATAAAATCCCAAGCCAAAATGTCCGATAATTCCATTTGCATGGTCTTTGTATTTTGTCAAAAATTCTTCGGCGCCGGAAAATGCTATCTGATTAATATATTTTTCTATTTCATCAGCAGTCATGCCAATGCCTTTATCCGAAACGGTTATTGTTTTTTCGTCTTTGTTGATATTTACATCAATTTTCAGGTTGTCAGTTTCGCCTTTAAATTCGCCTGTCGAAGCAATAGCCTTAATTTTCTGAGATGCATCAACAGCATTTGAAATTAATTCTCGTAAAAATATTTCGTTATCCGAATATAAAAATTTCTTAATTACAGGAAAGATATTTTCCGTTGTTACACCAATTTTTCCGTTCATAATATTATTCTTTATTTGTTGTTTGATTTTTTTTGGAAGCAAAAATCAACAATCGTGCCAACCAAAAAATACGACAAAATGACATGTTAAATTAAAATTAATCCTTATTCAAACATTTGATACATTATTTGCAATACAGCCTGCAACAAATACTTGACTCTAATTATTATTGATTTCCAGTTTCAGGTCTGTTTCGGTTAATCGAAGATATAACAATGCAACTGTAAATACGTCTTTTTCACAATATTGTGCAATCCGTTCAACATTGTTTTGACTGTAATAAACGTCAGCAACCATTGAGCCGTCAATATCATCTTTCGGCGACTGAATATCAAACAGCGTAGCCATAAGATTAAGAGAAGTGTAATTTTTATAATCGCCGAAACGCCAAAGTTCCATTGTATCAAGAAAAGGAACTTCCCAAGGCTTTTTGCCGCCCACTTTCAAAATTGCAGGTAATTTTACTTTGTTTATCAACATTCGGCGTGCAATGTATGGAAAATCAAATTCTTTGCCGTTATGTGCGCAAAGTTTGATATTATGCCTGTATTGTTCCGAAAATTTTATAAGATTTTCATTAAATTCAGACAGTATTTTTCGTTCATCATCTCCGTAAAATGATTTGATTCTGAATATATTTTTATCATTCTTTTTATGAATAAATCCTGCCGAGATGCAGATAATTTTGCCGAATTCAGCAAAAATTCCCGCTCGTTGATAAGTCTTTTCGACATCTTCGTCCTGTTTGATTGTGGCTGATGTCTTTTTTATCCATAAATCCTGAATATTTACAGGAACATCTTCAAAACATTTATATTGAGGAACTGTTTCGATATCAATAAATAAAATATTTTTTGCATTTACCTTCATTTTTTCTGCAATGCTTTTTCAATAGTTGTTTTCAAAATATCAATGGCAACTTCATTGTGTCCGCCTTGCGGTATTATAATATCGGCATAGCGTTTTGACGGTTCTATGAATTGCAAATGCATAGGTTTTAATATTTTTTCGTATCTATCTATCACTTTTTCAACAGTGCGTCCGCGTTCTGCAATATCACGAGCGATAACGCGAATAAGTCTGTCATCCGCATCTGCATCGACAAAAACCTTTATATTCATTTCTTTGCACAGTTCGGGATGAGTATAAATCAAAATACCTTCGATAATTATTACCGGCTGTGCTTTTACAAAAATGGTTTCTTTTAACCGCGTGCATGTAAGATAAGAATAAACAGGCTGTTCTATTGGTTTGCCCTGTTTTAACATTTTCACATGCTTCACAAGCAAGTCGAAATCGAAAGCATTAGGATGGTCAAAATTAATATTTTGCCGCTCTTCAACAGGAATATGACTGCTGTCTTTATAATATGAATCCTGAGGAATAATGGAAACATCTCCCGGTGGAAAAAGTTCTGAAATTCTTCTTACTACTGTGGTTTTTCCGCTGCCTGTGCCGCCTGCGATGCCTATTACTAACATAAAATTATGATTTTTTTACAAATTTAATTGTTTTTTGCAAAACAAAAGCAAGTTCTGATAAAAAAATCAAATATTTTTACCATATTACAAAAAGCATATTAAAAATCTTCTATTATCTGTTTTGGTTTTAATACTTTTACAAGCAATGCCAAACTTGCCAAAAATATTAAGCAATTTATGATTACAACAGCAATTTCGTTTAGTCCGTAAATTTCGGATGACGAAGCAGTTAAATCGTAATTCAAATTTTCTACATAATAATGATATGCGAACATGGCAAGGGCATTATTTACAAAATGTATAAAAATACAAGGGATTATTGAACGTGTTTTCCAGTAAATCCAGCCCAGAAAACAGCCAATAGCAAATGCCGAAAGTCCCTGCCATGGATTTAAATGTATTACCGCAAAAATAAATGCAGACCATAAGATGGCTGCACGCGGCGATATGTTTTTTATCAATCCTTCGCAAATTATTCCGCGACAGATAATTTCTTCAAGCGCAGGAGCTGCAATAACGGCTGTCAGTATTGTGAAAAAATTAGAACTCATGGTTTCTTCCAGAGATTGTTTAAGCGCATCCGGCATTTCCGGCAAAAGCATGGTACCTGCCATATCGGCAAGTCCCCCCAAACTTATTACTGCGGGAATAACAAGAACGTAAACCCACGCTGATACTTTGTTTTTATAATGAATAAACGGTTTGTCGGCAACTCTGTTTTTGAAGATAAATGCAATTAAAACAAGCATGCCAAGCGCAACAGAATATTCAATAAAACTGATGAAATTACTGTCAAAATTTATTGCTTTCATTATTACGCCCAAAACCGCAACAAAAATTAAAAGAGGTAAAAAACATAAAACCAAAATCCATGACTGCATAAGATTTGGATAAAACCGTTTTTCCGAATTTTGCTGTAAGTTACTGTTATCAAACATTATTGAAATTTTATAATTTATATTTTACCATATTATACAAACTGTTTCAGCCTGTATAATTAAGTATCAAAGATATACATTTACAACGAAAGACGGACAAAACGTCAATAATTCTTTTATATTTTAACAGTTATAAAGAATTTTTTTTGTCCTGTAATTTATATTATATTCAAATAAAAACTTCATCAAATCAATATGTTAAAACAAAAACGTTGAAATTTTACAAAAAAGTAAAATTTGTGATTTATTTAAATAATAATTACTTTCGCGAATGAAAGTTAACATAATGTAAATTATAGGACAAATATAAAAATGTTAAACAACGTTGAACTGCATTAACCAAAATAATATTAACAGAAACGGCATCAATACCTGCACTTTCGGAAATGACGCAAATGTCATTCATTACGCTTGTCGCGGATTTGATTACGCTTATCGCGGATTAAAATATACCTCTCGCGTACTCGAATACGCGACTCATGGATGCGCACCCGTGACAAATATTTCCGCATCCGCGACTCACGGATGCGCACACAAGGATTATAAATTTAATCATATTATATATTTTTTTGTCTAAATTCTAAAAATTAAAACAATGAGTAAGGAAAAAAGCATTCCAAAAAAAGATGTTGATTTTAACATCGCACAAAACATTATTGCCACAACGGCAAGCGAAAACAGTAGAAGATGGGGGCTGGACGAAGCATGGCTCAGCGCCGAACTTCTGCCCAAAAAAGACGAATGGGATTCGGCATGGGCAGCGTACGAAAATCCCGCAACGCGCACGCCTGAAATCACTTTCGTTAAAACCGAAAACCGCAAGGAGTATGAAAAGCCGCTGCGAATATTAATTAAAAATCTGCAAAGCAACGTACACGTAACGCCCGAAGACCTTATCAGCATGGGTATTGCTCTGCCTAATCCGTCAAGAACGCCCGCGCCTGTTGCCACCGAAGCGCCCGACATTGATGTTGATACTTCCGTTATCGGACGGTTGAGTATTCATTTCTTTGAACGCGGCAGCCGCCACAAAAAGGGTAAACCCGCAGGGCAGCACGGCGCAGAAATACGCTGGCTTCTCAGCGACACGCCGCCCACCCGTTGGGACGACCTTACGCACTCGGAAATTGATACCAATTCGCCGTTTACGCTTTCGTTTGAATACGACCAGCGCGGCAAAACCGTTTATTTCGCCCTCCGCTGGGAAAACACCCGCGGCGAAAAAGGTCCCTGGAGCGAAATACTTTCGGCAATAATACCGTAAGATAATGAGTGATGAATAATAAGAACGTCATTGCGAGGAATGAGCGAAGCGAATGACGAAGCAATCCAGAAAAAAGGAAAGGCTAATGAAAAGTCTGGATTGGCTGCGCCGAACTCCGCTGCGCTTCGGTTGCTTCGCTAACGCTCGCAATGACGTTATACGGTTGCTACGCTCGCAATGACGAAATAAAATAAATTTTATAACATATTAAAAATACTATTATGAAGAAAATTAAACTAATGATTGCAGCCGTTGCGCTGCTGATGATGGCTGCTTCATGCAGCAAGGACGACCATATTAATCATGGCAAACTTCCAACAATACAATTTACGTTTACAAACAATCAAATAGTCTTTGCCGTTACTGTGCAAAGTATGACTATTGACTGGGGAGATGGCACAACAGAGGAATATACTAATCTTAATTTTAACACTGACGCCGTTTCGCATCCCTATGCAAGCAATGTAGAACACACCGTACGCATATATGCGAATGACTTGTCTTATTTTCAATGTTACAATCAACAATTAACGGCTTTGGATGTCTCCAATAATACGGCGTTAACATATTTGGATTGTGGCCGTAATCCGTTAGGTTCCTTGAATGTATCCAATAATACGGCGTTAACATGGTTGGGGTGTTTCGGTAATCAGTTAAGATCCTTGGATGTATCCAATAATACGGCGTTAACATATTTGGATTGTGGCCGTAATCCGTTAGTTTCCTTGGATGTCTCCAATAATACGGCGTTAACATGGTTGGGGTGTTTCGGTAATCAGTTAGACGCCGATGCCCTTAATAAGATATTTACGGATTTGCCCACCGTTCAGTCGGGTGATATATATATTAATAACAATCCTGGAATCGAAGGTTGCGACCGCAGCATAGCCACAGTCAAAAACTGGAATGTTGTATATTAATGAATTTAAATATCAAAACAGCATGAATGATTGGCAGTCATTTCAAGCATAAAATAAAAAAGCCAAGCAAGGCGCAACAGAAGTAAGCACGTCATTGCGAGGAATGAGCGTAGCGAATGACGAAGCAATCCAG
>JAIRRX010000026.1 GCA_031255755.1 Prevotellaceae bacterium
ATATTGTTCAAAAATGTACTTTGTACCATCGGCATTCAAATATTTGGTCATATCTTCATTTATTGCCCAACGATAAACCTGATTCATGGTTCCCGTACCGCCTGATCCCCAAAGACCTGCGCTTGTTAATGTTTTGTCGGTATTAGCATGCGAATAGGCTGCTCCCACATTAAGAGTCAATTTACCGTATTTTTGTTCTCCGTTGAAGCGGAAAGTAGTTTTATCATAACCTGTATTGGGAACAATACCTTTCTGGTCGAAATTGGAAGCAGAAAAATAGAATGAACCGTTTTTATGTCCACCCGATACGCTTACCGTATTATCAAATATGGTAGATGTTTGGAAAAAGTCTTCAATATTATTGTACCTCTTAACTCCGCTGCCGAGTTTTTCACCCCATGAAGAATAAACTACATAATCATCAGGACGCAACGTTCCATCTACTTGATAAATACCGCGTCCATATAATGATTGTTGGTCAGGCAAACGATTTACCCATGCCGTGCTGAATTTACTGCTGAAGTCCACAGATACGCTTCCTTCAGAACCTTTCTTTGTTGTAATCATTATAACGCCGTTAGCAGCGCGTGAACCATATAAAGCAGCTGCCGCAGGACCTTTCAATACCGACATGTTTTCTATATCTTCAGGATTTACGTCCATCACACGATTGCTGTTGGTTGTTGCAACGCCTCCCATTCCATCAAAAGAAGTATTACCTATCACAGAAGTTGAATTGTCGTACACAATACCGTCAACCACAAACAGCGGCTGATTATCGCGAGATTCATCTAATGAAGTACCTCCGCGCAGTATAATTTGCGCACCTGCACCGGCAGCGCCCGAACTTTGAGTGATATTCACCCCTGCAACTTTACCTGCAAGCGAATTCAGCGGGTTTGCCGTTTTGTTCTTCAAAAGCTCTTCGCTTTTAATATCCTGTACCGAATAACCAAGAGCCTTTTTTTCTCTTGTAATGCCTAATGCTGTTACAACTGCTTCGCTCAGCTGAGCGGCTTCTACATACAATGTAACATCAATTACGTTAGCATCTCCAACCATAATTTCCTGAACAGTATATCCTATCGCAGATATAACCAAAGTTTGACCTTTGTCAACTGAAATAGAATAATTACCGTCAATGTCGGCTGAAACGCCCTTAGTAGTTCCCTTTACCTGAACGGATGCGGGAATTCCGAGATTATCATCGCTACCGATGATTTTACCTGTTACTGTTTTTGTCTGAGCAAATGCCGAAACACTTACAAATAAACAAGTAAGGAAAAACATTAAAAATTTCTTCATAATAATTTGTTTTACAAATAAAAATTAGTTTGTCTTATAATTTATATTATCGGACAAATGTAATGTAAAATTATTTGATTTCAAACATATTTAGAAATGACATAATTTAAAAAATCACAAATGTAAATGTTAATATGCTGTTTTAGTGCGATTTGTAAAATAACATAATATAAATTATCAGACAAAAAGAAATTAAAAAGACAAGTGAGAAGTGTTAAAATTTAACTAAAAACAGTCATATTTTGAATTTGAATGTAATATATCGAAACTATATAACTCAATTAAACAAAGACATCGGCGGAAGTTACAAACTGTAAGCATATTTTACTGTTGTCATCATAATAACAGTGTGTTTTCTTCTAAATTTGATAATAAAAAACCAAACTGAAAATCAAATTCTCTTATTCTTATTTTCAAATAATCATTAAAAATTTTTCAAAAACTTCATTACCTTTGAATATTACTAAGTAATGTATAATATATGAGCAAGACAAATTTTACATTTAAACAATTTATTATAAATCAGGAAAAAGCGGCGATGAAAGTTGGTATTGATGGCGTTATGCTTGGCGCATGGTCTGACGTTGCAAATACTGAAAATATTCTTGACATAGGCGCAGGCACAGGTTTGATTTCAATAATGCTGGCACAGCGCAATTCGACTGCGCATATCGATGCTGTTGAAACAGACCGCCAATCGTATGAGCAAGCCGCAGAAAACGTAAACAGTTGCCGATGGAAAGAACGCATAAATGTAATTCATGAAAAATTTCAAACCTTTGCCGAAACAACTCAAAAACAATATGATTTGATAGTATCCAATCCGCCATATTTTATTGCTTCGTTGCTGTCGCCGGAAAAGCAGCGCACTGTTGCGCGGCATTCGGCATCTCTTACTCAAGATGACCTGTTGAACGGTATCAACAAAATACTTGCTGATACAGGAAAATTTGCAGTAATTTTTCCTTATGTCGAAGCCAATATTTTTATTGCGAAAGCTGCTGCTAAAAATCTTTTTTGCAACAGAAAAACCAACGTCAAACCGTGTCCCGACAAGCCGATAAAACGCATAATGCTTGAATTTTCATATACAAAACAAAATCTTATCGAAAATATTATTTGCATCGAAACCGGTGAAAGACACAATTATACTGCCGAATATAAAATGCTTACAAAAGATTTTTATTTGAAATTCTGACAGTCATTTCAAAAACATATTAATAAAAAAATAACAATAAATGAAGCAACATTATTTATGTACTATTAATTTTTTGACAGCAATATTCAAATATTAATATGGGAAAATATATATTCATTTATTATCAATATATTATCCAAAATATTTCAGACTGAATTAATCGGAATCATATCCAATTTTGAACATTTCAGACTGAATTATGCCCTAACAAAATTTCAATCAATTCAGACTGAATTATTCGGCGCCAATAATATTATTCCTTATTATTTTACTATCTTTGCAAACTAAAATTTATTAGATATGAAAAAACCGAAACGATATTTGGTTACATCGGCATTGCCTTATGCAAATGGTCCGATACACATAGGGCATCTTGCCGGAGTGTATGTTCCTGCTGATATTTATGTTCGTTATTTGCGCTCGAAAGGCGAAGATGTTATTTTTATCGGAGGAAGCGATGAACACGGCGTTCCGATTACGATTAAAGCACGAAAAGAAGGCGTTAAGCCGCAGGATATAGTTGATAAATATCATGCGATAATAAAAAAATCGTTTGAAGATTTTGGAATTTCTTTTGATATTTACTCGCGAACAAGTTCGGAAATTCATCATAAAACGGCTTCCGATTTTTTCAGAAAATTATACGACAATAATAAATTTATTGAAAAAACAAGCGAACAGTATTATGACGAAGAAGCGCATCAGTTTCTTGCCGACCGTTATATTACAGGTATTTGTCCGCATTGCGGCAACGAAAATGCTTATGGCGACCAGTGCGAAAAGTGCGGTTCTACGTTAAGTCCGATGGAATTAAAAAATCCACATTCGGCAATCAGCGGAAGCACGCCATCATTACGCGAAACATCGCACTGGTATTTGCCGTTGAACGAATATGAAAATTTCTTTAAAGAATGGATTTTACAAAATCACAAAGATTGGAAAACTAATGTTTACGGGCAATGCAAATCATGGATAGATTTAGGTTTGCAGCCGCGAGCCGTAAGTCGCGACCTTGACTGGGGAGTTCCAGTTCCCGTTGAAGGAGCGCACGGAAAAGTGCTGTACGTATGGTTTGACGCGCCGATAGGATATATATCAAATACTATTGAACTGTTGCCCGACAAATGGGCAACATACTGGAAAGATGAAGAAACAAAACTTGTACATTTCATCGGAAAAGATAATATTGTTTTTCATTGCATAGTTTTTCCCGCAATGCTCAAAGCACACGGCGAATATATCTTACCCGACAATGTTCCAGCAAACGAATTTCTGAATCTCGAAGGCGATAAACTTTCTACTTCGCGCAACTGGGCTGTGTGGCTGCATGAATATCTCGAAGAATTTAAAGGTAAGGAAGATGTTTTAAGATATGCGCTTTGCGCAAACGCTCCCGAAACAAAAGATAATGATTTTACATGGAAAGATTTCCAAACCCGCAACAATAGCGAACTTGTAGCCGTACTCGGAAATTTTGTAAATCGCGCTCTTGTTTTAACTGCAAAATATTTCGACGGTAAAGTTCCTGCAATAACTCATACAACCGATTACGATAATGAAACTCTTGCCGAAATCCCAAAAATAAAACGAAGTATCGAAGAATCCATTGAAGCATACCGTTTTAGAGAAGCATTGAAGGAAACAATGAACCTCGCACGTCTCGGAAATAAATATCTTGCCGATACCGAACCTTGGAAACTTGCAAAAACAGATATGGAACGAGTATCCGTAATTCTTGCAATATCGTTGCAGATATGTGCAAATCTTACAATAGCCATCGAACCTTTTATGCCGTTTACTGCGCAAAAACTGTCAAAGATGCTGAACATTAGTCTGCACAAATGGAACAGTTTCGGAAAAACAGATTTGCTTAAAACAGGCGACACGCTTGGAAAAGCAGAATTACTGTTTGATAAAATCGAAGACGATGTAATAACAAAACAGATACAGAAACTGTTAGACACGAAAAAAGCAAACGAATTAAATTATTACAAGCCTGCCGACATTAAGCCAGTGATTACTTTTGACGATTTTATGAAAACCGATATTCGCACAGGAACGGTTGTTGACTGTAAAAAAGTTCCGAAATCCGACAAACTTCTACAATTCAAAATAAATGAAGGAACAGGCGCACGTACAATACTTTCGGGCATAGCGCAGTCGTACCCTTCGCCGGAAGAATTAATCGGCACGCAAGTTTGTTTTGTCGCAAATTTTGAACCGCGAAAAATACTCGGAATAATGAGCGAAGGAATGATACTTTCAGTTGAAGATGCCGATGGAAAATTAGTTTTGATACGCCCAATCCGCAAAGTCAATGACGGAACTTTAATAGGCTAATTGAAAAACATTGTTTTTTGTTACAAACGAAGGGTAAATAATTTCTACTTACCCTTCAACAAACAAAAACAAAAACATAATCATATATTATTACATGTAAACATGTATGTAAAGTAATAATGAACAAAAAGCATGCCAAACAATACTGTTTAATGGGCAATAATAACAATTAAGTCATAAAGTTTTATAAAATTTGCATATTAATTATTAAATTTTTTTTGAGAAAAATTTGTTATTTTTTTTAAATGCATTAATTTTACGCAAAATTAAATGTTCGTAAAAAATGTATAAAAGAATATTGCTGAAATTGAGTGGTGAAGCGCTGCAAGGTTTAGACAAATACGGTATTAGCGAAAATATCCTTTCTCAATATGCCGAAGAAATAAAAAATGCTTTGCAAAATAACACGCAGATTGCTGTTGTTGTTGGCGGTGGAAATATTTTCAGAGGATTAAGCGGAATACAGCGCGGTTTTGACCGCATAAAAGGCGACCAAATGGGAATGTTGGCAACGGTTATAAACAGTATTGCAATTCAATCGGCATTAATATCCGCAGGACAAAAAGCAAAAGTACTTACATCAATACGTATGGAGCCTGTAGGCGAATATTATTCGTACGACAAGGCTATAGAATATATGAATGCTGGATATGTAGTTATAATTGCAGGCGGGACAGGAAATCCGTTTTTTACAACAGACTCAGCGGCAGCATTGCGCGCTATTGAAACCAAATGCGATGTTTTGCTCAAAGGCACTCGTGTAAACGGAATCTATACCGCTGACCCGGAAATTGATAAATCGGCAACAAAATTCGATACCATAACTTTCGATGAAGCATACGCCAAAAATCTGAAAGTAATGGATTTAACGGCATTCACTCTTTGCCGTGAAAATAATTTGCCGATAATCGTATTTGATATTAACGAAAAAGGAAATCTTGCCAAAATAATAAACGGCGAAAATACAGGAACAACAGTAAAAAATTAGTACACATTAAAAACAATACAGGTATGGAATCAAAAGCAAAAGCAGTAATTGAAACTGCCAAAAACAGAATGCAAAAAGCGGTCGATTTTCTCGAAACCGAACTGATTTCGGTTCGTGCAGGAAAAGCAAATCCCGCAATGCTCTCAACCGTTGAAGTGCATTATTACGACAGAAAAGTGCCAATCAGTCAAGTAGCAAGCGTTACATCTCCGGACGCACGCACGATAAGTATTCAACCATGGGAAAAATCAATGATTCCCGTGATAGAAAAAGCAATTCTTGTTGCAAACATAGGATTTAATCCTCAAAACAACGGCGAAACAATACGCATAAACGTACCGCCGTTAACAGAAGAACGCCGCAAGGAACTTGTCAAAAAAACTCGCACCGAAGGTGAAACAGCCAGAGTTGCCATTCGTAATTTGCGCAGAGATGCTATTGAAAATATTAAAAAACTTCAAAAAGATGGGCTTTCTCTTGACTTGGCAAAAGATTTTGAAGCCGAAATACAGAAAATAACAGAAGAGGCAAACAAAAAAGTTGACAAAGTTCTCGAAAAGAAAGAAAAAGAAATAATGACTGTATAAAAAATAATCATGTCAATAATTGTTGCAAAAGGATTTGCTTTCAAGCATCGTTAAATTCTAAAATAAGAAAGCAAAAATATATGGCATTTCTGTAAAATACAACAATGCGACAGGAAATTTGCTGTAATTAGGCACAATATTACTGAATTTGACAGACAACAATTTAAATTAATAAAAAATAATTTATCATACATTAAATAATAAATTTACAGGAGAAAAATTAAATGAAAAAAATGATGTTTATATTGGTATCGTTCGTTGCATTAATCGGTACGATACAGGCGCAAAGCGCTAAAAAAATTCTTATTGCCTACTTTTCATGGGGCGGAAATACTCGCGTAATAGCAAACCAAATCCAAAAGCAGACAGGTGGCGATTTGTTTGAAATAACCGTAACCAAACCTTATTCCACAAGTTATGACGAATGTGTAAAGCAAGCCAAACAGGAACAGCAATCAGACGCTCGCCCATCTTTCACTGCCGAAGTAAAAAATATCGAATCGTATGATGTGATTTTTGTTGGCTATCCTAACTGGTGGGGCAGTATGCCTATGGTAATGTTTACTTTTTTGGAAAAGTATAACATGAACGGTAAAACCGTTATTCCATTCTGTACTCACGGTAGCGGACGCTGGGGACGCAGCATTGATGACCTTAAAAAAATGTGTCCGAATTCCACTGTACTCGAAGGATTTGCTATTGCAGGCAATATGGCAAAAAATTCAAAAGAAGAGGTAGTCAAATGGCTGAAACAAACAGGATTAATAAGCAAAAAATAAAATATTTTGAATGGAAATGATTAATTTATTTCCGAAAGTAAACTGTTGCTATCAAAATCTTATTAACTTGAAATATAGATAATAAAAAATTATTGTGCGATAAATCTGTAAATGATAGTTCCTGTTTGTAATTTTTGCGCAGCATCTTTTGCATCAAACCTTGATAGTTTTGCTGCGCTTATTGCTGCTTCGTGCAAACATTCATCTGTTGCCGACATCGCCAAAAGCACATTTGCTTTTACAACATAGCCGCTTTGATTTACTTCTATCTGTACGCAAACATCGCCGCCCTGCAAACATTTATAAACAGGCACAGGTAAATACATTGCACGTCTGCCTTCAAGAGTATATGTTATAACTGATGCGCCCTTGTAGCTTCCGTCATCTGATTTATTTTGTGCTGTGTTATCGGGAACAGAAACTTCGTTTTTTTGCGTTTGCAAATCCTGCATTTGCTTTCGACTGGCATCTAATTTTTCCTGTAACTGACGAGCATCTTCATAAACTTGGTCATTTATTCCCTTATCATCTTTTAATGTCGATGTGCGTAAATTTTCGGAATTTACAACAACATTGCGTATTTCTTTACCATTTCGAGCGTCTGTAAAAAGTTTATCAATTTCGGCTGCAAGTTTTTCCTTTTCGCGAAAAAGTTTTTCTTCCATTTCTTTTGCCGTCTCGTACGAAAGATCTATTTCAATGCTTAATTTTCTATTGTGAACAGAACCGATTTTATACGCAAGCAAAAATACGACTGCCAACAGATGCAATATTACAGTTAAATATATTCCTGTCTGATGTTTTTTAATGCGTTGTGCAATAGTTTGTTTTTTGTCAAAAAATAAATCCATACCGCCGCAAAGATAATAAAAATAATTGTCAATTCGATTGCTGAAAATTAAGATGATACTTGCTACTTATTAATTATTGACGAATGATTTAAAAGTTGAGACTACGTTCGGCATAGCGTCTCGCTACGGCGAAAATAAAAAAATGCTCTGCCTGT
>JAIRRX010000040.1 GCA_031255755.1 Prevotellaceae bacterium
GTTTGGGAGTTCCCATTTTCTGTTTGGGGACTCCCATTTTCTGTTTGGGAGTTCCCATTTTCCGTTTGGGAGTTCCCATTTTCTGTTTGGGAGTTCCCATTTTTCGTTTGGGAGTTCCCATTTTCCGTTTGGGGACTCCCATTTTCTGTTTGGGAGTTCCCATTTTCTGTTTGGGAGTTCCCATTTTTAAAAATATACTTCAATTAATATAGATGCAGCAATAAGTTATTTTTTATTCATACAGTTTTTTGCGATATGTTTGTACGTTAGCGAACAAGCAGCCCGAAGCAACAACAGCACGTCATTGCGAACCCGTAAGGGTGAAGCAATCCAGTTAATAATAATAAGTGTTATGGATTGGATAGAAAACTGGATTGCTTCGCTGACGCTCGCAATGACGTTCTAAAACAAAAAGTCAAGGGCGAAGCCCTTACAGCAATAGCACAGGGCAACGCCATGTAAAAAAAACAAAAGGCAAAATTTGCCCTGAAAGGACGTAAGCAAAAAGATAAAGATTAATAATAATGAATAAAGAAAACAAACAAAACAAGCCGTCATTGCGAGGAGCGTAGCAACGAAGCAATCCAGAATATTAATAATAAGTGTTATGGATTGGATAAGTCGAAAAACTGGATTGGCTGCGCTTCGGTTGCTTCCTGCTTCGGCGTTCCGCCTCGCAATGACGATTACAACGGGTTGCATCACCTCTCAATTACAGTTTTACTATAATTTGCGCTTTTATTTCGGTTTGTTTGTTGCTATCGATTTTGGTTATTCCGCTGCCTGTTGTTTCTCGATTGCTGTAACGTGTTTGAGATGCTTTTAACCACAGGTTTATTCGTTTTGTTAGCGAATATTGCAGGTTAAGATAAAACCGCTGTCCTTTCATATAGTATGCAGGAACGGAATACGAGTAAAGCATGTCGCTTTCGTAGGCGTATATGCGAGTATTCCAACTGTCGGTATTAAAATAAGCGTATCGCAACGATACATCGAGAGGAATTGCGGTAAAATGAAACGCTGCATCCTGAAAAATCATAAATCCTTTTTCACGAGGTTCATTCCCGCGTTTTGATGATGAATATTCAAGTCTGTTTTGCATCATCAACTTTCCAAAAAGAGTGTAGTTTATATTGTATTTCACATGAAAATCCGATTTGTCCACAGTCTGCGTTATGTGTCCGTCAGGCGGGGTGTAGTTTTCGTTACTGTTTTTCTGTTTTACATCAATATACATTTTAGTCTTATAATTCAGCGAATAATGAATTCTGAAAGCATAGGAATATCCTTGCGATGGCGCATTAATTCTGTATTTTAACCAAGGAAAGGAAAATATGTCGAAATATCCTGACAGCGTCACGTTTCGCAAAGGCGAGAATATGGTTGCAATAAAGAATCCTTCTTCGTTTTGGCTTTTGGAAGTATTGCCGAAACTTTGCGCATACAGCGACTGATAATCGCGGGCATAATTTCTGTACAGCAACGATAACTGTATGTTTTGTTCAAGGCTGAAATTTGCGCCTATTACGCTTGCATTTTTTGTGTTTGAATCGAAAGCCGTTTCGGCAAACAGAATTATTCGTTTCCACATCCATTGAAGGTCTGCGGAATAATTGAAATTGGATGATTTGTTAAGTTCAAACATGTTGTACGGTTGCAAATCGCGGACATAATCAGCCCCGAACCTGTGCCACAATCCCGAAATACCAACCTTCAGATTTTTATATTCATAATTTATATTTCCGCCGAGCGCAGTTTCGTTTATTGAATTTTTATTGCTGATTTCGCTGTCTGTTCGATGCAGTCCTGTTGTCTGTAATGTTTTAAAGACCTTATTTGTGCTGTCGGTGATTGTTGCATCTCTGTTTTTGTACGATATAAACATAGAAAGATTGAATCTGTTAAATTCCAGATTTGAAGCCACTCCTCTGAAATATTTATTTTCATCGGTTGAAGTATATCCGTAAACGCCGCGCGCACGTTTGCGCAGGACGGTTCCAACAACGGATTTGTTCACTCCAAAACCATTCCACAAAACAAGTCCCTGACCAAACTGAGCCTGAAAATCACCGACAACCAGCCGTTTCAATGTTTTTTTTGAATCATACTGAATATGTCCGGAAATAAAATCAAGATACTTTTCGCCTGCGTCCTTTTCTGTTGTTATGTTCCATTTGAGCCTGTTATCATACTGATATGTATAACGAACATAAAGCGACATTGGCGAACCTGCAAATTTTGTTGTTGCATCGTCTTTATATCCTTCCTGTTTTTCAAGAAGATGTTTTGCTCTTGCTATGATTTGATGCCTGCCACGACTAATCATATCCTTAAAGTTTGCAGTATCCGATTTTGCTACATATTCATAGTCGGAATCAACAGTAACAAAAGGATACAGGCTTTCGGCAAACTCATTATTAAAACCGTGAATCAGGGAAAGTTCATATTTACTTATCATTTTTCCGTTATCTTTTACATATTCGATAATCGAAGCAATTTGAAAATCGCTAAGAACGTACAGTTGTTCCAAATCGGCTCTCGTAGCCTTATTCAGGTTTACAGGATTATCAAGAAGATTTGCAAACTGTTCGTATATCTGTTCCAAATCAATTTCGGAATCTTCATCTTCATTTGATGCGGCAATCTCTTCGACAAGTTCAATGATTACTTTTACAGGGTCTGTTGTTTCCTGTGCATCAACATCTAAACAAATCGCAGTCAAAAGCAATATAATCAAAAAATGTCTCATTTCCTTTTCAGTTTATATGAAATACTTATGCAACTTATGTTTCCAAGTACATTATGATAACTGTAAGCAACATCAAAAGCGATTTGTCTGTAAATATAACCTGCGCCAAGCGTAAATAATTCGGGATTGGAAGATGCTCCCGCACGCAGGCATAATTGAGATACGATATAATATTCAATGCCTCCGCAAAACGAAATATCATTATTATTGTCGTAAATAAAATCGGCGCAAAACAAAAGCGATGATATTGGCTTGTATGCAACTCCTGCTTTATATCTGACGGGAATACTGTTTTTTTCTTCGAGTGATAATGATGATTTTACAGGATTGAAAACATGAACGCCCGTATAAAAATTATCTGTCGGTTCGACAAACAAGCCGATTTCGCCTGTTATGAGAGTTGCATTTTGATAAGCGTCTGTAAAATTAAAAGAATTATAATTTAACTGCGCGCTCAATGAAACCATTTTCCATAAGCGTTTGGCATACGCAAGCGAAACTTTATTTTCGTTGTATTCCGTAAAACCGAAATGTGCCACCGAACCTCCAAAAACGCCTGCTTTGGTTGGAACGGCAACGGCTAATGCGCTCAATGAAAGTTCGGACATTCCGAAACTGTTTTTATAAAAGGCTGCTATTTCCGTATTTTTTAACGATGTAAGAGCCGCCTGATTGTTTACAGTTGACCATATATCCGATATTGCAATGCCTGCATTTCCCATTCCTGCCGAACGCGCTCCGTTTGCATGTACGTTATTTTGAGCATTTGCCGTTATCGTAAATACAAGCAAAAATGCAAGTGTAATATTTGTTTTCACGGTATTAAATTTTACAACATAATTTTTTGATATAATTTAAATTATTGTTGCAAATATAATGAAATGCATGTAATATACAATAACATTGATGATAATTTTTAAAAATTTACCCGTTGACGGAATTAAATAAGCGCATATATCAAAAATTTTACCGAACTTTGTTGTCAAGTTGTGCATCTCTTTTATAAGTGTTTATTTTTATTATAACGTTACAAATATAATATTTATTTAATTGATGTACAACTTTTTGTATTATTATTTTCCGAAAATTTTAATTCCGCCAACGGGTATAATAAACTGTTTTCCAAAAGCAGTCTAATAGTGTTTTCACACTCTTGCATAAATCAAAAATGAATATTGCAATCCGCTTTTGGGGTCGGTAAAAATGCGGCTTTGACTTTCGATAATGAATTTATCTGTGTCGATATTAGGAAAAAACACATCCGCATCAAACGGCTGGTGAATTTTGGTAATGTATAATTTGTCAACAATCGGTAAAAACTGTTCGTAAATTGTAGCGCCGCCGATAATAAAATTTTCGGAATTTTCATTGCATACATCAATAGCATCCTTTATTGTACGCACAACAAAAACATTTTCTTCGTTAATATTCAGCGTTTGCGAAACAACAATATTTTTACGTTTCGGCAAAGGTTTTACAGGCAAAGACAGCCATGTGTTTTTTCCCATGATAACAGTATGTTCCGAAGTTATTTTTTTAAAATATTTCAAATCATCGGAAATATACCACAGTAATTGATTGTTTTTACCTATGGCATTATTTTCGGCTATCGCAACTATTATCGAAAATGTTTTCATGTTTATCTGAATTTAAACTGCTATCGGCGCTTTTATTGCAGGATGACAGTTATAGTTTATCAATTCAAAATCTTCATATTTGAAATCAAAAATTGATTTTATATTAGGATTGATTTTCATTTGCGGAAGTTCAAAGGGCTTGCGCGATAATTGTGTTTTTACCTGTTCAATATGATTCAGATAAATATGCGCATCGCCGAAAGAATGAATAAATTCGCCGACCTGCAAATTACACACCTGAGCCATCATCATTGTCAGCAAAGCGTATGAAGCAATATTAAAAGGCACACCTAACACAACATCCGCGCTGCGTTGATAAAGTTGACATGAAAGTTTACCGTTTGCTACATAAAACTGAAAAAGAGCATGACACGGAGGTAAAGCCATGTTTTGCAAATCGCCTGCATTCCATGCGCAAACAATATGTCGGCGAGAGTCGGGATTTGTTTTTATCGAATTAACAGCATCTGTAATCTGGTCAACAGATTTTCCATCCGCCGTTTGCCACGAACGCCACTGAAAACCGTAAATATGTCCCAAATCGCCGTTTGCATCAGCCCATTCATCCCAGATTGTAACTTTATTGTCGTTCAAAAATTTCACATTCGTATCGCCTTTTAGAAACCATAAAAGTTCGTAAATGATAGATTTAAGATGAACTTTTTTTGTTGTTACAAGCGGAAAACCATTATTCAAATCAAATCGCATTTGATAACCGAAAATACTTAATGTGCCAACGCCGGTACGGTCGTGTTTTTCAGTACCTGTGTTTAAAATTTCGATAAGTAAGTCAAGATATGCTTTCATTGTTTGCTGTGAAAATAAAAATCCAAAATCATAATTGTTTTGCAAAGGTATTATTTTTTGATAAGATTACGATATGTTTATATCAATATTTATCAGAGCTAATGAAAAATATTTGTAAGAAGACCGATAATTCGTAATAGTTTCTTACCTTTATCAAATTTTTATTTAAAATCGAAACAGTGAAAACAGTAAACAGACAGACAGAATTGAAAGTAAAATATAATGCCGAACTGCAAAATTACATAATGGAAGCAACAGGCAAAAGCCGTACTGCGGTCAAGTCTCTTTTTGCTCATAAACAAATTTTTGTAGATGGTAAAAATATTTCTCAATACAATTTTGCAATCAAAAAAAATCAGATAATCACAATAAATTCAATAGGAACGGCATCGGATAAAATCCGTAATGAATTGCACAATCTTGAAATTGTATTTGAAGACAGCGACATTATTGTTGTTGAAAAACCATCGGGAATGTTATCCGTATCAACCGAAAACAACAATGAAATGACGGCTTACAGTATTTTACGCAATTATGTAAAAATGAAATCATCATTGAACAAAATATTTATTGTTCACCGTCTTGACAGAGCAACGTCAGGATTGATGCTGTTTGCTAAAAACGAACAGACAAAACGTATAATGCAATCAACATGGAATAATTCCGTAATACATCGCAAATATGTTGCGGTAGTTTGCGGCAAGTTTGACAAAGACAGAGGAACGGTCGTTTCGTATCTTAAAGAAAATGCGGCAATGCAAATGTACGTCAGTAAAAACATTGAAAATACCAAACGTGCGGTTTTGTCTTACAAAGTGCTGAAAAGTAATAACAATTTTTCGTTGATTGATATTGAACTCGAAACAGGACGCAAAAATCAAATACGGGTACAAATGCAGGAAATGGGACACAGCATTGCAGGCGATAAAAAATACGGAGGCAAATCGTCTCCGATAGGACGCCTTGCTTTGCACGCTCGAACTTTGGAATTTATTCATCCCGTAACACGCGAAACAATGTGCTTTTCAACAAGAATCCCAAGAAAGTTTATGACTGTTTTTAACGGTTAAGTCAAGATAATCGTTTAATATTTTGATAAATATCAAAAAAAATAATAATCAGCTATTGGCTATTACAATTATTTTTATACTTTTGCCGACTTGTTTTAATCAATGGTTATTATAAAATTAAAGAAATATTTGCTGTTATGTTTGTTGCTGACCGCAACAATTAAAATTTTCGCACAAAATTGCGACAGCGATTCCACTGTACTTAACATACTGGAAACCGAATGTTCTACAATGCCTGCAACACATAACAACGAAATTAAACTGCTTAAAAACGGAACTGCAAAGTTTGAAGACATGTTTGCCGAAATAGCCAAAGCAAAACATCATATACATCTCGACTATTTCAATTTCCGCAACGATTCGATAGGAAATGCACTTTTTGATTTGCTTGCCGCCAAAGTACAGGAAGGCGTTGAAGTACGCGCTATATTCGATGCTTTCGGAAATTCATCTAACAGTCAGCCGTTAAAGAAAAAACATATCAAGGCTATTCGCAACAAAGGAATTCAAATTCATAAGTTCAAACCTGCAAGATTTCCGTATATAGATAAATTTTTCAATCGCGACCACCGAAAAATTGTTGTTATTGACGGACATACTGCTTACATGGGAGGAATAAATGTTGCCGATTATTATATTAATGGATTGCCCGAAATCGGCGACTGGCACGATATTCACATACGTGTAAAAGGCGGAGCGGTTGCACAGTTACAGGATATGTTTCTCAAACTGTGGAACAAATCAACAAAACAGCACATCAAAGGCGAGCAATATTTTCCTCCTGTCGATTCTGCATTTGCAGGCAACAAAACAATGATAATTATTGACCGAACGCCAAACGAAACTCCGCAACAAATGCGTTGCGCATATTCAATAGCAATAAGAGAAGCCCAAAAATCAATAAAGATAATAAATCCGTATTTTCTGCCTACGCACAAGGTTAAAAAAGAATTGAAAAAAGCCGTAAAACGCGGTGTGGATGTTGAAATAATGATTTCGGCAAAATCAGATATTCCATTTACTCCGGATGGTTCTATTTATGTAGCACATTCACTGATGAAGCGCGGCGCCGAAGTTTTTTTGTTTGAAGACGGTTTTCATCATTCAAAAATTATGATGGTTGACAGTGCGTTTTGTACCGTAGGTTCTGCTAATCTCGACAGCCGCAGTTTACGTTACGATTACGAAGTGAATTCATTCATATTCGACAAAGAAATAACCGACAGTCTTACCAAAATTTTTGAAGATGACAAAAACAGAAGCACAAAACTTACTCCCGAAATATGGAAAAAGCGTTCGTGCTGGAAAAAATTTACAGGCTGGTTCGCCCGACTGCTTACACCGTTTCTGTAAAATATTTAGTTTGAAAAATATTTCTTTAATTCAAATATTCAACGTCAATATCCCAGTTCCATTTGTTGAAGTACAGGTTGCCGCCGTTCCATTCAACTTCGCCGCGCTGAAAATCTACCGTTTCGCTGCGAGGATATTTTTTTGCAGGATAAAATTCCTGTGAATAATCATCGTTTACAATCCAACGGTAAGCGTCTATACCATTTGAATAGAATGCATTTACATCGCTGTCGGCAAAACTGTGACGAATTAATGACGGGTCAACAGGAACCCAGCCGATACCTTCAAAATAAGTTTCTGCCCAGTCGTGCAGATTAACATCGCCGGGATGAAGCATGAATCCGCTTTGCCATCTTGCAGGAATCCCATTGTATCTGCATAATGTGATGTAAAGAAGTCCAACCATTCCGCAGTCGCCGTGATTGTTTGTAATCACATATTCGGGAATATTTGCCATAGTCGAATATTCGAGTGCGCTTGCCCACGGATAGTTATCTTTGATGTATTGAAGTATTCTGTTTGACACCAGCAACGGATTGGTTTCGTTTTCAACGATTTTTGCAGAATATTCTTTTATCAGGTCGCTGAAAATTACGTGCGTGCTGCGTTCGGCTGTATATTTTTTGTACAGTTCGCTTTCTTTGTCGTACGGTTTGATATTTTCAGGCTTCAGGTCAAACCATTCTGCGATTGTGGACATTGTAAACGAATATTTGAATATTACAGGTTCGTTTTCTTTTGCCGCCTGTTCAATATACATTGATTTATGCAGATATTCGTCAGGTGAAATAATGTAATCGGAAACATTAATATCAAGCAGTTCAATATCTGTTTGTCGCCGACTGTCGGTACGCGGATACGGCAACCAGCAGCGAAGCGTTTCGTTTGCAGGAACTGTGTTTGCAGGAACCGTAAGTGTATATGTTATTTTCATTTTTTTTGGCAAACTTTGCCTTGTCGGCGATTCTTTTGCCTGCGATATTACTTCCGGCAGATATTTTTCAAGCAGCAACTCTAATTCGTCAATACTTTCTCCGTCAACTTCGATTTTGCGTTTGCCTGCGTCTTTGTCAATACGAAACAGGTTTCGCGCCGCGTTTCTGAAATATTTCTTTTCACCGTTTATTATCATTGTCTCAAGCGCTTTTGTATTTTCCCAATGTTCGAGCATTGTATCGTCAACTTCGGGATAATATTTTGAAATATACTTAACAACACCTTCTCTGTTTTGCCTGAAATCAAGTTTTTTGCGATGCATTAAATCTTTTTGCCAGTTAAGATTATAAATTTCATCATCGTTCAGGTTGTTTTCGGCAATATAGATGTCGATAAGCGAATCGGCAATATCAAAGTTTCCTGCTGCAATTTCTGCATTTATTTTTTCGAATGCCTTTTGTTTTCCGTTTTCACAGGCGCATATTGTAAGCGCTGCAAATGTGAGTATAAATATTTTTTTCATATCTTTTGTATTTGTTTGTTTTTTATTATTAATCATTTCTTTTTTCGTCATTCCGAACCAGTAAGGGTGAAACAACCGAAGCGCAGCGGAGTTCGGCGCAGCTAATCCAGACGTTTTATTGTTAATACCGGATTGCTTCGGGCTGCGCCCTCGCAATGATGTTCTTTTATTATTTTATTAATAATTTTGGCAGTTCCTCATTTGAATTGCCGTATAAATATTTATATTTTCATTATTGCTTTTTATCGCTGTTTACTTTTTAACAATTCCTATTCCGGGCAGGTCTGTAGGCATCATTTTGCCGTTTTGCAATGTTGCTCCGTTGTATAAATCGGCAGTCGGAGCAATCAACAAATTACCATCCAAATCACAAAAATCAACAGCAGCAGACAGTTGTGCAGCCGCAGATATTGCGCATGATGTTTCGGTCATGCAGCCTATCATAATTTTAAGGTCAAGCGCTCGCGCCATGTTCACCATTTTCCATGCTTCGCGCATTCCGGTACATTTCATCAGTTTTATGTTTATTCCGTTGAATGCATCTTTAAGTTTCATTATGTCTGTCATACGCTGTAAAGATTCGTCTGCAAAAACAGGCAGCGGGCTGTTTTGCGTAATCCATGCAATATCGTCAAGTTTTTTCTTTGACATAGGCTGTTCAATCAACACAATTCCTTTTTCTTTCAACCAGTGAATCATATCAAGAGCGTAATGTTTATCTTTCCATCCCTGATTTGCATCTATGGCGAGGGGAAGATCGGTAACTTCGCGGATTGTGTTAATCATTTCCTTGTCGTTTGCTCCGCCGAGTTTTACTTTCAAAATTTTGAAATCGTTTACATACTCGCGTGTTTTTTTGCGAACGGTTTCAGGCTCGTCAATTCCTATGGTATATGTTGTATGAGGAATTTTATCAACATTCAATCCCCATATTTTATACCATGGCTGTCCCATAAGTTTGCCGACCAAATCGTGCAGCGCAATATCAACGGAGGCTTTTGCAGCCGTATTGTTTTCGGTAATACCGTCAACATAATTCAAAATATCATCCATTTCAAAAGGACTTCTGAACTGTTCAAGATTTACTCTTTTCAGGAATGCCATAACAGATTCCGAAGATTCGCCGAGATATTGCGGCATTGCGGCTTCGCCGTATCCTTTTACGCCATCGTATTCTATTTCTATTTGTACGCTTGGCGTTACGGTACGCGAAAATGTTGCAACGGTGAAAGTATATTTCAGCTGCAAATCAACAGGGCGAAACGTAAGTTTCATTTTTGCCGAGCCGGGTAATGGTCTGCGCGGTTTTGGACTTGCAAACAGTTTAGAGCCTTTTCCGCTTAAAAATAAACCTGTGCCTGCTGTTGCCAGCGCGGCTGTTTTTAAAAAATTTCTTCTACTATTTTCCATAATGATGTGTATTTATTTGATATTATCAGTTAATAATTAATTTTATTTTTGCTGTTGATAAAATTCATTGTTTTTTATTGTTGTTATTCCTTTTGTATCAATATTGCCGATAATGCGCGAGGCGCGTACAAAACGAAGTGTATTATATCTGTCATAATTCGGCGCTGACGGGTCGAGGCTGTTTATTTTCACCTGTGTTGCTTCGTGAATAAACTGCTTGTTACCTGTATAAATTGCAACATGACCTATGCGTTCTTTTTTTCCGTTTTGCGCTTTTGTGCCGAAAAACATCAAATCGCCCAATTGAAGATTGCTGAAATCGTTGTTTGGTTCAATGGGCTGTCCGGTGTAATATTGCTGTGATGCGTCCCGTTGGAGAATTATTCCGTGCATAAAAAAAACAGTTTTCACAAAGCCGCTGCAATCCATGGCTTTTGATGATGTGCCGCCCCAAAGATATGGCACTCCCATAAAACGTTTTCCGTAAGAAACAATATTATCCGCCGTAAGATTTATTGATGAATACCATTCATCGAGTTTCTTTGACTGGTTTTTGTCGATATATGCAATTCTGCCGTCTGGATAGGAAACCTTGTAGTATTTTTCGGTTTCATCTTCAAGTTTAAGCATGTTTCCTGCAACCAAATCCGAAACTGCCTCTTCCGAGTCGGGTTCTGCGTATGCAAAGCCGTAGTTTTGGGTAAAAATAATTTTGGGTGATGCAATCCATTCGTTAAACTGTTGCTTGTTCATTCGTTTTATATTTCCCGAATAGGTATAACTTATATATCCTTCGGGAGTTCGTACGCGCAACCAGCTGCCGTTTTGCAAAATTTTAACAGGCATGCCGAGCAAAGCCTGCGTTGCCATTTCTGCCGAATATTCGCCCGAAGTACGCATACTTGCAACAGAAAGCGTTACAACTCCGAAAA
>JAIRRX010000060.1 GCA_031255755.1 Prevotellaceae bacterium
AATATAATCTGTTGTTGCAATGAATTTTTAATTTCCTGCTTTATTTTTTAGCAGATGATATTTTTTTCTTATCTTTACACGCTTTTACAGAAAGCACAAAGTGTAAAATTTTAAAGAATATTCGGTAATAAATATATACAGATAAAATTATGAGCGGAGGATTATATTCAATGGAAGGCAAGGATTTTGACCAAACCCTTGACCTGAAAAAAATAAAGCCTTATGGCGACACAATGAACGATGGCAAAACTCAACTGAGTTTTACTCTGCCTGTGCCATGTACTGACGAGGCAGTTGAAGCGGCAAAACAATTAATAAAAAAAATGGGCTTTGAAAACCCGCAGGTAGTTTTTTATAAAGAACTTACACATGGATTTACTTTTTTTAACTGTTATGCAGGTTGCAGTCACACGGTAGATTATACTGATATTCACGTTCCGAAAGTTGAAAGTAATGTAATGGATATGCATGAATGTGATGATTTTATACGAGAACGTATAGGTCGCAAAATTGTTGTTGTCGGAGCAAGTACAGGCACTGATGCTCATACTGTCGGCATAGATGCAATTATGAATATGAAAGGCTATGCAGGTCATTACGGTATCGAACGCTACGAAATGTTTGAAGCGTTGAATATGGGAAGTCAGGTTCCGAACGAGGAATTTATTGCAAAAGCAATAGAAATGCAGGCAGATGCTATGCTTGTTTCGCAAACGGTAACGCAAAAAGACGTGCATATCAAAAATATGGTTGAACTTGTTGAACTTCTCGAAGCCGAAGGATTACGGCACAAAGTTATTCTTGTTTGCGGCGGTCCGCGAATAAGTCATGAACTTGCCAAAGAACTTGGCTACGACGCAGGTTTCAGTATGAACTCGTATGCCGATGACGTTGCTTCGTACATCGCTCAGGAACTTGACAAACGCTTAAACGGATAGAAGAGTATTAAAATATTAATTATAAACAACATAAATTTATGGATAAAAATCAAATCAGAGAAATTATTGCAAAACGGTGCGCTTGGGAACTGAAAGACGGCTATGTTGTCAATCTTGGCATAGGCTTGCCCACGTTGATACCGAATTATTTACCACAAAATGTTAATGTAACTCTTCAATCCGAAAACGGCTTGCTGGGAATGGGCGCAACGCCTGCTGCCGGCGAAGAAGACAAATATCTGGTAAACGCAGGCGGCGGATATATTACAGCACTGTCGGGAGCAGCATCTTTTGACAGCGCTACGTCATTCGGAATAATTCGCGGCGGACATGTTGATGTTACGATACTTGGCGCATTACAGGTTGACGAACACGGAAATCTTGCCAACTGGATGATTCCCGGAAGTAAAACTCCCGGAATGGGCGGTGCAATGGATTTGCTTGTAGGAGCAAAAAAAGTGATTATTGCAATGGAGCATACGGCAAAAGGAAATCACAAAATACTTGAAGAATGTACATTGCCGCTCACTGCTTCGGGCGAAGTGGATATGATAATCACCGAAATGGGAGTTATGGAAATAACCCCGCAAGGTATTGTTTTGAAAGAAATACATCCCGAATTTACGGTAGAACAGGTACAGCAGGCAACAAGTGCAAAACTGCTTATTGCCGACGATATTAAACCAATGATGATATAATAAAAGTAATGTAAATTTGCTTTGCGCAAGGCTGATAAATTTTTGTATCAAATGTAAAATTAAAAACCATGAACAGTGAAACTATTATAATGGGAATAATAATTGTAGCAATTTTCGTATTTTTAGTAATACCATGGAATAGTAGTATTACAATTACCAAAGACTCGAATTGGAAACCAATGAACGTATGCCCTGAATGTCGTTCCAACGATACCGAAAAGATAGGAGAGGTTACTTACACTATAAGCGTTGACTTTGATTGTAAAACAGAATTTGAGTACAAATGCAATAAATGTGGACATGTTTATTATGAGTAAATTATTTTTAAAAATATTAGATTATTAATATGAACAATAACCTCTTCATCCAATCCGACTGTTTCAAAGGCAAAATTGTTGTAGAACAAGGGAGTGTGCAGCGCTGCATTCCTGACGGAATGTACAATTAATAAACAAAATAAAGAAAAATTATTAATCAAATTATAACTTTAAATATTATAAAAATATGAAAATTAAACATTTATTTTTGATACCGATAATGATTTTGTTAGTATCGGCGTGTTCGCAAATTGCGCCGCCAAACATTAGCTCTCCCAAAGCGTTAGGCGAACTTATTGCAGATTTAAAAACAATTGCCAAAACTTATGATATTGTCAAGGTGGATATTACAGAAAAAGACAAGTTAACAGGCGACTTTGGTTTTGTTGTGCTTGATTTGATTAAAGATGGAGAAAATTATTCTCAAGTGCTTTACTATAACTATGGAATTGCACATAACGACCCCAAAAAGAAAAAATCTTCGTCCTTGCGAAAAACGCAACCGATTAATGTTGAAGATATTGAAAAACAGCAAAACAATATCGAAACTTATTTAGAAAATGCAAAACGGCAAATAGTCGAAAACTTTGAAGGCTACAGTTTTGAAAGCATCGGCTCTATAGAGTTTTATATCAACAAGGACGGCAATTTTGAAACCAAATTAACAGCTAACATTACCGAAGACAATAATTCTACACGCCGCGAAGGCGGAAGAATGGTTACCGATTATTACTCAATAGAATTCATAGTCGATGGCGACGGTAATGTGGTTTATAAGGAATAACAAAATATTTTTTAAAACACCAATATACACACAAAATTATGAAAGAAATAGTAATTGCGGGAGCAGTAAGAACTCCCATAGGAAAATTCGGCGGAACATTAACATCTGTTTCCGTTCAGGAATTGGGAAGCATAGTTATCAAAGAAGCAATAAAACGCGCAGGTATTACGGTTGATGATATTGACGAAGTAATCATGGGCAATGTTTTACAGGCAGGACTCGGACAGGGAACAGCCCGCCAGTCGGCTGTGAAAGCAGGAATACCTTATGATGTTCCCGCAATGACAATAAACAATATTTGCGGTTCGGGATTAAAAGCCGTTAATCTTGCAGCTTCATTGATATTATCGGGAGATGCCGAAACGGTTGTTGCCGGCGGAATGGAAAACATGAGCGCAACGCCTTTTATTCTTAAAAATGCACGCTGGGGCTATAGAATGGGAACCGGCGAACTGGTTGACAGCATGGTTTACGATTCGCTTACCGATGTATTCGAAGGGTATCACATGGGCGTTACTGCCGAAAATGTTGCCGAACAGTTTAACATATCTCGACAGGAGCAGGATGAATTTGCCGCATGGAGCCAGCAAAAAGCCGAAAAAGCCATGAATGAAAATCGTTTTAAGGATGAAATAGTTCCTGTTGAAATAAAAGAAAGGAAAGGAATTAAGATATTTGACACCGACGAATTTCCGCGACAGGGAGTTACTGCCGAAAGCATAAGCAAACTCTCGCCTGCGTTCAAAACAGGTGGAACGGTTACCGCTGCAAACGCTTCGGGCATAAACGACGGCGCAGCGGCATTGATTGTCATGAGCGCCGAAAAGGCTGCACAGCTCGGAATTAAGCCAATGGCAAAAATCATATCTTATGCATCAGCAGGCGTTGACCCTAAAATAATGGGAATAGGTCCCGTTTATTCGACTCAAAAAGCATTGAGCAAAGCAGGACTTACAATAAACGACATTGACCTTATCGAAGCTAATGAAGCCTTTGCGGCGCAGGCTTTGGCGGTAGGCAAGCAGTTGAACTTTCCGAATGAAAAACTGAATGTAAACGGAGGAGCAATAGCATTGGGACATCCCGTAGGTGCAAGCGGAACGCGCATTTTGGTTACACTGCTGTATGAAATGCAAAA
>JAIRRX010000121.1 GCA_031255755.1 Prevotellaceae bacterium
GATTTTCCATTCTCCGTTTACCAGTATCAACTTCATTTCGTCCACATCTTCTTCAAGCTTTCCGTTTTGCATAAACGTCATGCTCACAACAACAGCTGCCGAATTTCCATCATCGGATATTTTTTCGGAAACAATCTTATAACTTGCATCCTTAGCCATTTGCCTGAATTTGTCTGTTTGCAGTGAATCTTCGAGCAGGTTTTTTGCTCTTTCTTCAAATCTTTCGATACGGTTTTCCGTAAGGCATTTTTTCACCGTTTCAAAATCCATTTTAATAAACGCATTAAGCGTCTTTTCCACCATTCCAGAGGGAGATGTCCCGTTTGTCCCGCATGCCGTTATCAGCCAACACGCCGATATTACGACCATTAATTTTAAGATTCTTTTCATAATTTTTTTATTTTATATAATTAGTAAATTGTTTATCATTTCAACCGTTAGAGGTTTTGTTTAATCGGATTATTCGTAATAAGTTATAATTCGTTCCGTAATTCTGCTTGCTTCTTTTGCTGCGCCTTCACTGCTTTTGTAAGTAATCTGTTCAATCCAGCTACCTTTTTCATCGTATTTGTATTTATATGTATTCTTACTCTCCACTATATCCAAGTATCTCGATTCAATCTGATTTCCGTCTCTGTCGTATTTTACAATCCATTCGGCAGAGCCGAACAGAGCGCCTTTATAAGTATGTCCGATTTCGTTTCCTTTTTTGTCGTATTTGTAAGTATCAAAAGAAGACAAATTACCCGTTTCCGTATAGTTGCTTTTTTCGATAACATTTCCAGCTTCGTCGAAAATTTCTTGACAGGACTTATAAATTATACCGTGTATATTATAACCGTATGTATTTTTTATGACAAGAATTCCATCACTATTGTAGTGGTAGGTGTAGCTGTTGAAATCACCCAGTTTCGTGGCGGACTTCGCCTCTTCCAATCTGCCATTTACACCATAGACGTATTCATAAGTCAGTTTTGCAATCAGACTGTCGTCAGCGTTATACCAGTACTCTTCAATCAGTCTTGAGTTTTCATCATATACATAAACATTCCTGTGATATAAGTCATCTTCGGTGAGATTTCCTTTTTCATCATACCTTTTAATATTACTTTGCAAAAGTTCTCCCTTTTGTATTTTTCCATCTGTTTCCGTTGCGCTGTAAACAAACTGTTCAACGCTTTTTGCCTTGCCTTTCAAGCCTTCTTTTTCCAATTCCGTTTTTTTAGTTGCTTTTCCGCTGCAACCTGCCATTACTAACATTGTGGTAATAAGCACATACATTAACATTTTTACATTCTTTTTCATAACTTTTCTTTTGACATTTAATAAATATTAAATTTTTGCAAAGGTACGATGTAATTTTTTCCTGCAATACCCCATTTGTGGGGTTTTTTAAACCCAAAGCAAAAAAAAATCACATTCGGAGTATCGCAAAAGTCAAAAAAATGACCGTTCTTTAATCGCTGATGGATTTTGTAAATGATGCTGTTTCTTAAAATTCAATAAAATTGTTTAGCAATTAATGCTTATTGATAAAAAACAGTAAGGGAAAAGCAGGAATTTAGTTTTATTTTGTTATTTGGCATTATCAAAAACAGACAAAGCATGATTGATTGCAGAAAAATTACTGTCTGCAACATTTGTAAATAGAAGTGTATTTTTTAGACTGTCCCGATGATGTTTGGCATTATATTATATAATCCTTTTTTCTGCAAGTAATTTTGCCATTTCGCGCTGTAATGCCTTTGCGGCGGCGGCGGCGGCAGTTGCAAAATTTTTATCATTGCCTGCAAAAATAATTGCCCGAGATGAATTTACAAGCAATCCGCAAATATCGTTCATTCCGTATTCGGCAACATCGGCAAGACTTCCGCCCTGCGCTCCTACGCCGGGTATCAAAAGAAAATGTTGAGGAATTATTTTGCGTACGGATGCAAGCATTTCGGCTTTTGTCGCTCCGACAACATACATTGTATTATCGGCATTTCCCCAGTTTTTTGAACGTTCAATAACTTCTTCGTAAATCATTCTGCCGTTTTCGGTTTTAATCAGTTGAAAATCCTTTGCAGATTCATTGCTTGTAAGCGCAAGCAAAACAATCCATTTATCGGCAAACGAAAAAAACGGCTTTGCAGTGTCCTCGCCCATGTAAGGCGACAAAGTCAGAGCATCAAACGGCATTGTTTCAAAAAACGCACGAGCATACATTTGCGAAGTATTGCCTGTATCTCCGCGTTTTGCATCGGCAATCAGAAATATTTCGGGATAATTTATTTTCAGATATTCAACCGTCATCGCAAGCTGGCGCAAACCGTCTTCTCCGCAGGCTTCGTAAAAGGCGATATTAGGTTTGCATGATACGCAATATTTTGCCGCTGCATCTATAATCTGCCTGTTAAATTCAAACAAAGAGTTTTTATGATTGAGCAAATGTTGCGGAATTTTATTTATATCGCTGTCAAGCCCGATACATAAAAAACTTTGTTTTTGTCTTATCTGTTCAAAAATCTGCCTGCTGTTCATATATTTATATTTTAAAATTAGAAATTATTCACGTTGATATTTTTGATTTCGCCGCCACGGAGTAAAACCCGCTTCGCAAATGGCTTGCTGTATTCCATCCGCATCAAGCGTATTTACCGTGCCTGTTGCCGCAACTACATTTTCTTCAATCATAATCGAACCCATGTCGTTTGCACCCGAATGTAATGCAATTTGCGCAATATTTTTTCCTGTGGTAAGCCACGATGCCTGTATGTTTTTAATATTGGTCAAGGCAATTCTACTTATTGCAACAGTTCGTATATAATCTTCGGCAGTTGTGATTTTGTTACCGATTTGTTCGCCGAGTTTTGTTCCGCAAAGTTGCACAGGCCAGCATATAAAAGCCAGAAAACCGTAAGCATTTCGCGGCTTTTTATATTGCAAATTACGTATTTTTATAAGATGTTCTATTCTTTCCTCCAAAGTTTCGATATGACCGAAAACCATTGTTGCCGAAGTAGGTAAATTAAGTTTATGGGCTTCGTGCATAACGTCAAGCCACGTTTGGGCATCAGGCTTTGCAGGCGATATTTGTTTGCGAATACGGTCGCATAAAATTTCGGCTCCCGCTCCCGGAAGACTGTCCAAACCTGCTTCAATCAGTTTTTCCAATATCTCTGTAAAGGATTTTTGTTCTTTTTGTGCGATATGAGCAATTTCGGGAGGACCAAGAGCATGAAGTTTTATATCGGGATAATATTTTTTTAATTCCGAAAAAAGATTTACGTAAAATTGCAAACCGTAATCAGGATGCAAACCGCCCTGCAACAAAAGCTGGTTGCCGTCCAATTTTTTTAATTCTTCTATTTTGTCGATATATTCGTCAAATGTTGTTGTATATGATTTTTGAGTTTCGTGAGGCTTGCAATGAAAACTGCAAAATTTACATCCTGAAATGCATACATTTGTGATGTTTACATTACGGTCGATTTGCCAGCTTACGCCTTTGCCGCGTACATACATCTGTCGCAGTTGATTGGCTGTAAACATCAGTTCGTTTGTCGGCGCAAATCTGTATAGCAGCATCAGCTCGTCTGCCGACAAAGGTTTTAACTTTAAAGCTTTACTAAAAATTCTATCAGGAATGTGCATATATTAATTTATTTTTTTGCATAAAGTTTTATTATGTTCAAAATAACTTCTGTTGCCTTTGCCATTGATTCGGCAGTAACAAATTCATATTTTCCGTGAAAATTATGTCCGCCTGCAAAAATATTCGGACAGGGTAAACCCATAAACGAAAGCCGAGCGCCATCGGTACCGCCGCGAATCGGTCGTACAACAGGTTCTATTCCTGCTAATTTTATCGCCGTCAATGCTGTTTCAATTACATGATAATGCGGCTCGACCATTTCACGCATATTATAATACATGTCTTTTAATTCAAGCGTCAAAACATTTTTTCCATATCGTTTATTCAAAAAATCAACACAGTCTTTAATTGCTTTTTTCTTTTGTTCAAACTTTTTACGGCTGTGGTCGCGGATAATATATTGCATTGATGACTGTTCCACATTGCCATTAAAGTGCGTAACATGAAAAAATCCTTCGTAATCGCAGGTAAATTCGGGACGCTCGCTTACAGGCAACAAAGCATTAAGTTCCATTGCTACGAGAATGGAATTAATCATTTTTCCTTTCGCATATCCGGGATGAATATTATTTCCCTGTATAGTTATGTTTGCAGAAGCGGCGTTAAAATTTTCATATTCCAGTTCGCCAAGAGCGCCGCCATCTACGGTATAAGCATAATCGGCTCCGAATTTTTTCACATCAAACTTATCAACTCCGCGACCTATTTCTTCATCAGGCGTGAAGCCAATTTTTATTGTACCGTGTTTAAATTCGGGATGCTTCATAATAAATTCGGCAGCCGTCATAATTTCGGCAATTCCTGCTTTGTCGTCCGCGCCAAGAAGCGTTGTTCCATCGGTTGTTATAAGAGTTTGACCCTTGAACTTTGCCAATTCGGGAAAATCTTTAAGTAACAGATTTATTTTTTTCTCTTTATTGAGAACAATATCTTTTCCATTATAATTCTCTATTATTTGCGGTTTTATGTTGGCGCCGCTCAAATCGGGTGCAGTATCAACATGTGCAATAAATCCGATAACAGGCGTTTTCTTCTTTACATTTGATGGAATAGTTGCCATTACATAACCATTTTCATCAAGCTCGGCATCTTTTATTCCAAACGCTTTTAATTCTTTCACAAGCAATTTCGACAAATCCAGCTGTTTTGCCGTACTTGGCTGAGTGCTGCTGTTTTCATTCGATTGCGTATCTATTACAACATAGCGTAAAAATTTATTTAATACCGTTTTCTGCATCGTTTTTTCTTTTGTTCATTATGCTTTGCAAAGATACTATAAAGTTTTTAAAGTTAAAGGAATAATAAACCTCTTCGAG
>JAIRRX010000122.1 GCA_031255755.1 Prevotellaceae bacterium
TTTGCCAGAAATTTCACACTTTCAAATTATAATTGGTCTGTTTTTATAAAACAACAAAAGTAAGGAAGTTCGGCGTTAGCCAATCCGCAGCGCATCATTGCGAAGCGGAACAAACAAAACAACACATCTTCGCTAACGAAACGAAGCAATCCATAACACTTATTGTTAATACTGGATTGCTTCACCGCTTCGCGGTTCGCAATTACGAAAAAATAACAAAAACTAAACCTCCTGCACAGGCGTAATAGTTATATTCATTTTAAATTCATATATTTGCATCTCATAATAAATATAAAGAAATGAAAAAGACAGTATATCATGTTTTAATTGCTGCGGCAATAATTGTAACAAATTCGTGTAACAATAAAGATTCAAAATCAAATATGGAAAACAATCCGCTTTTGCAGGAATGGAATACGCCTCACCAAACGCCTCCATTCGATAAAATCAAAAACGAACATTATTTGCCTGCTTTTGACGAAGGAATACGTCAGGCGCGTAAAGGAATTGACCAAATAACCGACAATCCCGATACTCCGACTTTTGCAAATACTGTGGAAGCTTTGGAAAATAACGGCGAATTACTGTCTAAAATCAGAGATGTATTTTTTAATCTGCAAAGCGCCGAATCAAATGCAGAAATGCGGGAAATAGCCTTGCAGGTACAACCGAAACTTACGGAGTTAAGAAACGATATATCGTTGAACGAAAAACTTTTTGAACGTGTTAAAACGGTTTATGATACCAGAGAAAATATAAACCTGAATACCGAACAAAAAATGCTGCTTGAAAAAACATATAAAAACTTTTCGCGCAACGGAGCAAATCTGAAAGACGGCGAACGGGATGAATATCGCAAAGTTACCGAAGAACTCGGAATGTTGACGTTGAAATTCGGACAAAACGTACTTGCCGAAACAAACGACTATACTCTAAATATTACCGATAAAAACGATTTGGCAGGATTGCCGGAAAATGTTATTGCAGAAGCGGCAGAAACGGCAAAATCCCAAAATGCGGAAGGGTGGATGTTTACGCTTCATGCGCCGAGTTATGTTCCGTTTTTGAAATATGCCGAAAATCGTGATTTGCGCGAACAGATGTGGAAAGCATATAATCGTCGCGGAGCAAACGGCAATGCTTACGATAACTGTGAAATAATCAAACAGATTGCAAACCTGCGCATGAAAACGGCTAATCTATTGGGATACGCAACTTTTGCCGATTATGTACTTGAAGAACGTATGGCACAAAATGTTGAAAACGTTACAAAATTACTTAATCAACTTTTTGACGCCGCAAAACCTGCTGCTGATAAAGATGTTTCGGAAGTAGCAAATTACGCAAAATCAAAAGGTTTTACCGAAAAATTAATGCCTTGGGATTGGAGTTTTTACAGTGAAAAACTTAAAACGGAAAAATACAGCGTAAACGATGAATTGCTTCGTCCGTATTTCAAACTCGAAAACGTGATAAACGGCATTTTCAAACTTGCCGATACACTTTACGGATTAAAATTTATCGAAAATAAGGACATTCCTGTTTTTCATCCTGATGTAAGGACTTACGAAGTAAATGATGAAAACGGAAAATTTATGGCAATTCTGTATCTTGATTTCTTTCCGCGCGAAGGCAAAAGAAACGGCGCATGGATGACAAGTTATCGCGACCAGAAGATTATTGATGGTAAAGAAATTCGTCCAATAATTTCGGTTACATGCAATTTTACAAAACCGTCTGCTGCAAAACCTTCACTGCTGACCTTCGGCGAAGTAGAAACTTTTCTTCACGAATTTGGACACGCTTTGCACGGAATATTGGCTCAGGGTTCTTATCAATCCCTTACGGGAACAAGCGTTATGCGCGATTTTGTTGAACTTCCATCCCAAATTATGGAAAATTTCTGTGTTGAAAAGAAATTTCTTGATTTGTTTGCCGTACATTACGAAACAGGCGAACTTATACCGCAACAGTTCATAGATAAAATAATTGCAGCGCGAAATTATAACGAAGGTTATGCCACGCTTCGCCAATTAAGTTTTGGCATGCTTGATATGGCATTTCATTCGATAACAGCCGAAATTATCGATAATATTGAAGATATTGAAAAACATTCGATTGAAAAAACGCAATTATTGCCGACAATAGACAAGTGTGTGATTGCAGCTTCATTTTCTCATATTTTTTCTGGCGGATATGCGGCAGGATATTACAGTTATAAATGGTCGGAAGTGCTTGATGCCGATGCCTTTTCATTATTTAAGAAAAATGGAATTTTTAACAAGGAAACGGCAACATCATTCCGCACAAACATTTTGGAAAAAGGCAGTTCAGAACATCCGACAACGCTTTACAAACGTTTTCGCAAACAAGAACCTTCTATTGATGCTTTGCTGATTAGATGCGGATTTCTTAAAAAATGATTTTTATGTAAAAAAATTTGAAGGTTTTGAATATAAATCCGGACTTAAAAAATTACGTTGAACAGAATATTTTGCCGCGTTACGGCGTTCTTGACAGCGGGCATAATATTGACCATATTCAAAAAGTGATTGACGACAGTTTGATTCTGGCGCAACAATTTGATGTTAATATTAATATGGTTTATGTAATTGCTGCGTATCATGATATTGGTATTGAAAAAGACAGGAATTTGCATCATATCATTTCAGGAGAAATTTTAGCATCAGACGAAAATTTGACAAAATGGTTTTCGCATTTGCAAATCGAAACTATGCGGCAAGCAGTAGAAGACCATCGCGCATCAAACAAACATGAACCTCGCAGTATTTATGGAAAAATTGTTGCCGAAGCAGACCGCGACATTTCTTTGCAAACCATTTTGCGCCGTACCATACAGTTTGGGTTGGAAAATCTACCAAACAAAAATTTTGAATTTCAGTTTGAAAGAGCATACATGCACATAATTAATAAATATGGTGAAAACGGCTATTTGAAACTGTATTTGCACAGTGAAAAAAACGCAAAAGGTCTTGCCGAAGTTCGCGCTGCAATAAGTAATAAAACAGCATTACGTAAAATATGCAAAGATATTTACGATAAAGAAATTATATGAAATTTTTTTGATTATAAACTATCTATTAATAATTTTATTTTCAAAAGCTTATTATAAAACAACTACCATTTATTTTTATGGATTTTTTCAGGTTTCCATTTATCTTTTGGCGATTCTTTCATACTTGGATAACCGATAGCAATTACGCATAACGACCGTACATTATCAGGATGCTGAGTTACTTTGTGTACTGCGCTCATTCTGTTTGCATAAGGATAACTTGCTGTCCACACAGCGCCAAGTTCCAGCGCTTCGGCTGCAAGCAGTATATTTTCCGTAGCAGCAGCGCAGTCAACATACCAATACTCAGATTTTAAAGTATCGGCGCAAACAATTATTGCGAGCGTTGCCTGCTGTAACATTTTTGCGTATGGAAGTTCCGCAGCAAGCGCATCTAATACGGTTCTTTCATTTATAACAACAAATTCCCAAGGTTGAATATTTTTGCCAGATGGAGCAGCCATTCCTGCACGCAGCAGTTTTTCAATTTTTTCAGATTCAACCTGTTTGCCTTCTACATAATTTCTTACGCTTTTGCGATTTGCGATGTTTTCCAACACAATTTCATCGGCAGATTTTGAAGTTTTGTCCTTATTGCAGCAGGATATAAAAGCGCCTGTTACAGCAAAAAGCATAATGCTTAAAAAGATAATTTTTATTTTCATGATTTATAATTTAAATTATTTTATATGTCTCATTTGTAATGATATAACACGCATTTAATATAAGTTGAAGTAGGAGAGGGGACACCATTTTAAAGCATGGATGTCTTTGTTTATAAATACATTAAAAACATTAAGCAAGGTTATCCTTATCATATTCTTCTTCCTGTTCGTCATCAACTAAAAATTCTTCGTCATGCGTCATTCCAAATATGTCTTTTTCAACATCGTCAGTTATTTCGCTGTCAACTTTGACGGTAACTTTTATAAGATAACTAACATCTTGTGTATCAAGCATTATTGCATGAAAAAAATCGCCATTTCCTTTTTCCACTTTCAAAATATAATCACGCCAGCCCAATGGATACTTTTCATTCAACAGTTCTATAAGTTCCGGAGCAAGTTGGCTATAATTAACAACAATTCTACGTTTTGCAGAAGGCTGATTTGACGATGTATTTACAGGCTTATTTTCAGCAATATCGGTTTTTTCTTCAATTACTTTTTTATCTGCTTTTTGCTTTGTTTGCTTTATCGGTTTGGATGCCGTTGCTGTTTTTTTTGCAGATTTTTTTTCTTTAGTTTTAGTTGTTTTTGTTTGTTTTTTATTTGTCGTTGCCATAGTATTTTTATCAAAAGTTTTGCAAGTTTAATATCATTTTTTTAATCCGAAAAGAAAACTTGATGATTTTTAAATATTTTTTTTCTTGTTAAAAATGGATTTAAACATATAATCAATTATATACATAAAAGTACGGATTTAGCAAATTAAAACTATTTAACAAACATTTTATTTTGTCCTATAATTTATATTATGTTAAGTTTTGATTTTAATAATCATTATATAAGTTAATTACACCTATTTCGTGTTTATAAAAAATAAATTTTGTGTTTTGTGTGGCAAATACAGATTTTTTAATGTTTCTTGAATAAATTCAAATTGAATATTTATAATTGATAAATTTGAATTAAAAATATTAATATTATTATATTTATAATCAAGAAAATAAAATCATAAAATCTTTATTTTATTATTCATTCCAAATATTTTTTGTTATCTAAAAATACAAGTATCAAAAAAAAATCTTACATTTGCGAACTATAAATAAAAATAATGAAGACAATATTATTATTCGGAACAATCGGCACACAGGAAATTATTCTTATCTTATTGGTTGTGTTGCTGTTTTTTGGCGGTAGAAAAATTCCAGAACTTATGCGCGGACTTGGTAAAGGCGTTAAAAACTTTAAGGAAGGAATGAATAATGCCGAAAAAGAAATAAAATCAAATATCGACGATATTGATAATCAGTTGAAAAGCAAATAAAACAATAAAAAATTTCTGCAAAACGGCGGAAAACAACTAATTGTCAAGCGATGAACGATGTCGGTTCAAACCATGAAATGACTTTTTGGGATCATCTCGAAGCATTGCGGCGTATGCTTTTCAGAGTGATTATTATCATTGTTGTGTTCATGATTGTTGTTTTTTTTTCAAAAGATTTTATTTTCGGCTCTGTAATATTTTCGCCATCAAGTTCTGATTTTTGTTTGTATCGCTGGCTTTGTCAACTTGGCGAGAAGTTAAACATGCCCGAATTTTGCCCCTCCCCTTTCAAGATAGAAATAATTAATATTAATCTTTCAGCACAGTTTTTTACTCACATGAGTACATCATTCTGGCTTGGATTGATACTTGCATTTCCGTACTTTTTATATGAAATATGGAGATTTGTTTGTCCGGCTCTGTACAAAAAAGAAAGACGATACATACGAATTGCTTTCGGTTTTGGAGGTATTCTTTTTTTTATGGGAGTAATGCTTGGTTATTTTGTCGTTTTTCCATTGACGCTTAAATTTCTCGGTACATATCAGGTAACGGAAGCCGTTGTAAATCAAATATCATTACATTCATATATCAGTACTTTTACATCGTTAATTTTGATAATGGGAATTGTTTTTGAAATACCAATGGTTGCTTTGGTTCTTTCAAAACTTGGAGTGATTCGTCGTCAGTTTTTACGAAAATACCGTAAATATGCCATTGTCTGTTCGCTTATCTTGTCTGCAATAATTACTCCAAGCGGCGATGCTTTTACTATGATGATGGTTGCCTGTCCTTTGATTTTACTTTACGAATTCAGTATTTTAGTTGTGAAAAAATGATTTTTATATTTTGTTCTGATTTACTGCTTATTATACACATCTTTTTCGGTTAAATCAGACCTTTTATGTTTTTGTGTAATATGAGTTAATAATTAATTTATATTAATGTTAGTTATTCTGAAAAAAAAAATTAATTTTGTTGCACAGAAAATAAAGCCTACAATGAAATTCAATGTATGTTAATGTTTAATAATCAGTAAAATGAAACGTCCGATAATAATTTCGGGACCATGCAGCGCCGAAACAGAAGAGCAGACAATAGCAACCTGCACAAGGCTTGCCGAAACAAAAAAAGTGGATATTCTGCGCGCCGGAATATGGAAGCCGCGAACAAGCCCTGAATCGTTTGAAGGAGTTGGAGAACTTGGTTTGATATGGTTTGAAAATGCAAAACGAATTACAGGTTTGCCCATAGCAGTTGAAGTAGCAAATGCCGAACATGTTCATAAAGCGCTTGCACACGGAGTGGATTATGTATGGATTGGCGCGCGTACAACAGTCAATCCGTTTAATGTAAAAGAAATTGCACACGCTTTGAAAGGAGCAAAAATCAAAGTTTTGATAAAAAATCCGATAAATCCTGATTTATCGTTATGGTCAGGCGCAATAGAACGAATTGCACATACACTCGGAATAGAAAATATCTGGCTTGTACATCGCGGATTTTCTGCCTATGGATACAGTGAATACCGCAATGTACCTTTATGGCATTTGGTTTTTGATATTCGGCGTCAATTTCCTGAAACAAAAATTATTTGCGACCCATCGCATATATGCGGCAATCGTGAAAACCTGCTCAAAATATCTCAAATTGCCGCCGACTTAAATTATGACGGTTTGATGATAGAATCTCACATATATCCGAACGCGGCGTGGAGTGATGCAAACCAGCAAATTACTCCCGACTCGCTGAATATACTTCTTAAATCGTTGAAATGGCGTGATGTGAATAGCAACAGTTCTATTTTCTCATATTCATTAAACAGCATACGTTCGGAAATTGACCAGATTGACTCCGATTTGTTTGAACTGTTGAGCAGAAGAATGAAACTTGCCGAAGAAATAGGAAGAGTAAAACTGACAGGCAATGTTTCCATTTATCAGGAACAACGCTGGAAAAGTATTGTTGAAAGAATTATGTCGCGTGCAAAACGACTGAATCTCAACGAAGCGTTTATTCATTCAATCCTTGAAATAATTCATGCCGAAAGCATAAACCGACAAAATACGGTTATGAACAAAACCGAAAATATTTGATTGTTTTTGTTTTATTCCAGCAATTTTGCCTTTTGTTTTTCAAATTCTTCTTTGGTGATAATTCCTTCATCAAGCAGGGCTTTAAGTTTGCGGATTTCATCGGCAACGCTGAATTTACCAGTGTTATTTTCTGTTGCTTCCTGTGTTTTTTGTGTTTCTGTTTGCTTGATTTCAGGTTTTATTTCCTGCTTGTTTACAGTGACATTATCGGTTTTTATAATAATTTCACCTGCATCAATGGCTTTTTCAAGATAGCAGTATAATTTTTCTTTTTTAGGACGATAATACAGTGTAATCAACCATATTTTTTCGTCTTTTTGTTTTATCTGCTTTATTTTTTTTATGCTCACTTTTTCACCTGAATAAAGACCATAAACATTTTTGGTAAATTTGTTTGTAATGTTAGGTATCATTGTTTCGGGTTCGTGAAATATGTTTTCAAAGCAGTTTTCATAGCAACCGCTCGGATTGCCGATATAAAGAATGTCGCCTTCGTTCAGTACCGTTCCGTTTTTCAAGAGCAATGATTTATCTTGCAATCGGGCAAAGTCATCAGACTGGGCTATGGCTGCCTGTGTCAGGCAAAAAACCGTAATAAATACCGTAATTATTTTTTTCATAATTTTTTTTTCAAATATAGTAATGTAAACAAGTATAAGTAAGACATATTATTCAGTAATATTTTCTTCAACAGTTTTTTCTGTTTCGGGTTTATCAGTAATATTTTCTTCCGTAGTTTCTTTCGTTTCGGGTTCATTATTAATATTTTCTTCAACAGTTTCTTCTGTTGTGGGTTCATCAGTAATATTTTCTTCAACAGTTTCTTCCGTTTCGGGTTTATTAGTGATATTCTCATTGGTATCGGTTTGCAGGAATATATCATTGAAAGCCTCGCTCATGTTTATATATTCAAATATTTCTTCTGTTGATGCGTCTTGATAATCAAATCTGTCGTGCGAATTCCAAGCATGAACTTTTTTATTAATCGGGTTTATTATATTAATACTTGTAATTATGATTTGAGGCAGTTCTGTTTCGGAGTTTCTTGCAATAGTAAAAGTCGGTTCCGAAAATTTTATTTTAGACCAGTTATGTTTCAGCGAACGGGCATCTTCCTTTTCTACCTTTAATACTAATTTTCCGAATGCGCGTGTTGATATTAAAAATGTATTGTTAAGTTCGTCATAGTCGCTTATATCCGAAAGTGTCAGTTCCATTGCAAACAATGAAGATTCAACAAAATCCTCAATGGCTTTGTCAAATAAAGTTATCACATCAGTGGCAATATCTGTTGACTGCGATGTTTGTATTTTTGTTTTTATGTATTCTTTCACATATTCATACGGAGAATATAATGTGATAAATCCCCATTTTTTATTTTGATTGACGCAAGCCATGCCGTCGGAAAATTCTTTGGCGCTGATAAATTGAGGCTGAATTACCCAGTTATTGTTTTTATCAACAAATCCGTATTTGCCGTTTTTTACTGATGGAAATGCCGCGCTGTTGCTTTCTTCGCGCGGAGTTAACTGTTTTGATTTATGTTTTATGGGAATTATGGGAGTTGTATGTCCGTTTTTGTTTATATAATAATCTTCGTCATTTTCAAATCTTTCTACTCGTGCTATATTGTTTTTAAAATTATATGCATCATAATATTTGGCTTGAATTACAACTTCGCCTGTATGGTCTATATATCCCCATTTTCCTTTCAGTTTGACAGCAGCCAGTCCGTCAGAAAAATTTTTTACTCCGTCAAATTCCGGCTGTATTACAATTTCGCCTGTTTTATCAATAAATCCCCATTTGCCATCTTGTCGTATGGAAGCCCGCCCTTCATAAAATGAGGATGCAACATCAAATTTAGGTTCTATTGCCCATGTCCACGCAGGAAAAGGCTCGTCGCTTTGCGATTGAGCAATTATATTTGTAAATAACATAACAATAACACAAACAGTTAATTTAAGAAGTTTCATGTGTCTTATTTTTTATGATTAATTAAATTTATGTAATATTATACATATATTTTTTTGTAACAAAATGCTTAAAATATCGCGCAATGTTAATAATAATTACTGATAAATACAAATGTTTGGACAAATTTATCCTGCTCCTCGCAATGACGTACAGCAATAGATTGCTTCGTTTCGTTAGCGATGACGTGTTGTTTTTGTTTGTTCCGCTTCGCAATGATGCGCTGCGGATTGGCTAACGCCGAACTTCCTTACTTTTG
>JAIRRX010000124.1 GCA_031255755.1 Prevotellaceae bacterium
ACGAACAAACAAACTGTCATTGCGAGCGTAGCGAAGCAACCGAAGCGTAGCGGAATTCGGCGCAGCCAATCCAACACATACATTATTATTCTCTGGATTGCTTCGCTGCTTCGCAGTTCGCAATGACGTGTTGCATTTATAACTATTTTTCCGAAGAAATCTTATTAAGATAATCATTTATATTAAAATCAAACGTCATTGCTGCCGTAACCGATTAGCATTGAAAGTTTTTTGAAGAAATCCACTCCATAATATTGATGCGAGGCTGTATGCTATTCGGAAATTTTGTATATATTTGTGATAAATAAACGGAATAATGAATTTAATTATAAAATGTTTTTTGCCTGTAATTGCTTATTTAACAGGGTCAATATTGCCGGCGGTTTTTGTCGGCAAACGATTTTTTAAGATAGATATTAGAAATTACGGCAGCAAAAACGCAGGAGCCACAAATATTCTGCGAGTACTTGGTCCCAAAGCGGCGCTTCCTGTTTTTGCTTTTGATTTGTTAAAAGGTGTGATTGCTGTTGTGCTTGTGCGTTTTACAAATTTGCAGCACGAGACGGAACTTTATGTAAGTTTCCAAATTTTGCTTGGGCTTTGCGTTGTTATGGGTCATATATTTCCGATATTTGCAGGTTTCAAAGGTGGTAAAGGCGTTGCAACAACGGCAGGAGTGGTTTTGGCAATGCATCCGTACGCAATGATAATGGCATTCGGAATTTTCGGATTTTGTCTGTTGATAAGTCGATATGTTTCTTTGAGTTCGATAACAGCGGCAATATGTTTTCCAATAATTGTTATCGTTGTTTTCGGTGAAATTTTTAATGAAAGCGAAACTCTTACAATGAAAATTTTCAGCATACTTGCCGCAGTTATGATTATTTTTACGCATCGTAATAACATCAAACGGTTGTTGAATGGAACGGAAAGCAAAATAAGTTTTATAAAAAAGCAGCCGCCAGTTTCCGATTTATCAGCAGATACGATTAAAACCGACACGAAATAAAATAATCGCAAAATAACAATTTGGCGACAGTGTTCATAATATTATTATAATATTTACTGCGCATCGTGTTATACTCTACACGCACCGCGTTACATATTACATACATTCTGTCATTTTTTAACAGAATAATGAATATCTTTTTAAAACATTCAAAAATATTATTTTTTTAGTGGTAATTTAAGATTAAATCAGTAATTTTACGCCCTGAAATAAAAAATAATATAAAATTATGACTGTACCGAAATTTAAATATCAAAATCCTTTTCCGTTGAAACACGATAAAACGGAATATTATCTGCTAACAAAAGAACATGTGTCAACAGCCGAATTTGAAGGCAGAATCATATTGAAAATCGAAGCCGAAGGCTTGACCAAACTGGCGCAAACGGCAATCCGTGACTGTTCGTTTCTTTTGAGAACCGAGCATCAACAAATGGTTGCAAAAATATTATCCGACCCCGAATCTTCCGAAAATGACAGATATGTTGCGCTCACGATGCTGCAAAATGCGGAAGTTTCATCAAAGGGCATTTTGCCGTTCTGTCAGGACACAGGCACGGCAACAATCGTAGCAAAAAAAGGTCAGCAGGTGTGGACCGGCGGCAGTGATGAAGAATCTCTTTCGCTTGGAATTTATAATACATATACTAACGAAAACCTGCGATATTCGCAAACTATCCCGCTGACAATGTACAAAGAAAAAAATTCCGGATGTAATCTTCCCGCACAAATTGATATTCAAGCAACAGATGGCGATGAATACAAATTTTTGTTTATCGCAAAAGGCGGCGGCTCTTCAAATAAAACATATCTTTATCAGGAAACAAAAGCATTATTAAATCCTGAAACGCTTGAAAATTTTCTGATTGAAAAAATGAAAACGCTTGGTACCGCAGCCTGTCCACCGTATCATATTGCTTTTGTAATCGGCGGCACATCTGCCGATGCCTGCCTTAAAACAGTGAAACTTGCATCTACAAAATATTATGATGAATTGCCAACGCAGGGAAATGACGGCGGACAGGCATTCAGAGATATTGAACTTGAAGAAAAAATTTTGAAAGCAGCGCACGAATCGGGGTTTGGCGCACAGTTCGGCGGAAAATACTATGCCCATGATGTTCGCATAATACGGCTTCCGCGTCATGGCGCTTCGTGTCCTGTGGGCATGGCGGTATCGTGTTCAGCAGACAGAAACATAAAAGCAAAAATAAACAAAGATGGTATATGGATTGAAAAACTGGAAGAAAATCCGGGACGGTTCATTCCTGCCGAATTTCGTAAAACCGAAGAAAGCGGAGCAATAAAAATTGATTTAAATCGTCCGATGAAAGAAATTCTTGCCGAACTTTCAAAATATCCCGTTGCTACGCGACTGTCATTAAACGGAACGATAATAGTCGGTCGCGATATTGCACATGCCAAACTGAAAGAGCGAATAGATGCAGGCGAAGGACTTCCGCAATACATGAAAGATCATCCTGTTTATTATGCAGGACCTGCAAAAACTCCGCAGGGAATGCCATCAGGCTCGTTTGGACCAACAACGGCAGGGCGCATGGATTCGTATGTTGATTTATTTCAACAAAACGGCGGAAGTATGATAATGATTGCCAAAGGCAACCGCAGCATGCAAGTTACAGATGCCTGCAAAAAACATGGAGGTTTTTATCTTGGCAGTATCGGAGGACCTGCTGCAATTCTGGCGCAAAACAATATCAAAAAAGTTGAATGTCTGGAATATCCCGAACTCGGAATGGAAGCAATATGGAAAATTGAAGTCGTTGATTTTCCCGCATTTATTTTGGTTGATGATAAAGGCAACGATTTTTTCACTCAACTTAAACCATGTAAATGTACAGGTAAATGATAATTAATGTTATTAAGAAATAATGATTATCTATGTAAATTTAATTTGAAAATGGATTAGATTATGTTCAAATGCCGATAAAATCGGGAAAATATAAGGTTTGGCTTACTCTCTATGGTCTGACATAGTAGAAATTATTTTCCAAGATAATACAACAAAACGGAAGAATTGAATCTTGAATTATTGTTCCATTTACAACAGAGAGAAGTAGAATTATCAATAATATAGCAATGGCGGATATGATTTACATATTATTGCTTATAGTGAAAGATATAAAACTGTAAACTAATCAAATAACCGAACTAAACTGCTGTAAAAATCTAATATCATTTTCAAAATAAAGACGTAAATCGCGAATTTGCCATTTGAGCATTGCCAGACGTTCCACTCCCATTCCAAAGGCAAAACCTGTATATTTTTCGGAATCTATGTTGCAACTTTCAAGAACGTTAGGGTCAACCATTCCGCAACCCATGATTTCAAGCCAGCCTGTACCTTTGCAGATATTACAACCTTTTCCTCCGCAAATTTTACACGAAACATCCATTTCTGCCGATGGCTCGGTAAATGGAAAATATGAAGGGCGAAGCCGTATTTCCGTGTCTTTTCCGAACATTTCGCGAGCAAAATACAGTAATGTTTGTTTAAGGTCGGCAAACGATACGTTTTCATCAATATATAAACCTTCTATTTGATGAAAAATACAGTGTGCGCGCGCCGAAATTGCTTCATTGCGAAAAACGCGACCCGGACAAATTATGCGAATCGGAGGTTTGTTCTGTTCCATTGCTCGCACCTGCATTGAACTTGTATGCGTACGCAGCAGTATGTCAGGATTTTTTTCAATAAAAAACGTATCCTGCATATCGCGTGCCGGATGTTCGGGTGGAAAGTTCAATGCGCCGAACACATGTCGGTCATCTTCTATTTCAGGTCCTTCGGCTATTATATAGCCAAGCCGTTTGAAAATATCAATAATTTTGTTTTTCATAATTGATATTGGATGCCGCGCTCCGACAGGTTCGCTGTTTGCAGGCATTGTCATATCAAAAACGGCGGATGTTTTTTCCTGCGATTTTTCCAGTAATTCTTTGAAGGAATTTATTTTTTCAAGCGTTTTTGTTTTGAGTTCATTCAAATCCTTCCCCAGTTCGCGTTTCTGTTCGGATGTAAATGTTTTAAAATGCTCGAAAAGTTGAGTTATTTCTCCTTTTTTTCCGAGCATTTTTATACGAAATTCTTCAACCTGCTCGAGCCTTTCGGAACTGAATTTTTCTACATGGTCGAGCAGTTCTTTTACTTTGTTTTTCATGTTTATTCTACGCGAATAATTTTTTCAATTTTAATATCGGTAACAGGTCTGTCGTTTCGTCCTGTTGGCGCTGTCGCAATTTTATCAATAACATCAAGACCGCTTATTGTTTCGCCAAAAATCGTATATGCTCCATCCAAATGCGGCGTTCCGTTTTGATTATGCACGATATAAAACTGTGAACCCGATGATTTTTTTTCGGGATTGATTTGGTCGCCTTGACGGGCAGCCGCAATGGTGCCTTTTTTGTGTTTGAATTGAGGCAAAATTTCCGCATCAATTTTATAATCAGGACCGCCTATTCCCAAAGATGAATCGGGCTTTGCATTTTTTGAATCGGGGTCGCCTGTTTGAATCATAAAATCTTTGATTACACGATGAAACAAAATGCCGTCATAATATCCTGATGTAGCAAGTTTTACAAAATTATCGCGATGTTTCGGCGTTTCTTTGTAAAGTTTAATACGTATTGTCCCCATTGATGTTACAATGTCAAATACAGGTTCGTTAGACGTTTTTGCTTTCTCAACAACCTTTACCTTTTCAGTTGTTTCTTTTTTTACTTCTTTTTCCATTGTTTGTGTTTCTTTTTGTGCAGTATCTTTTACTGTTTCATTTTCATTTATGGACTGCACTTCTTCTTTAATAATTTGTGTTTCGGTTTGCTGACTTTGCCGTTCGGTTTTTTTACCGCTGTTGCATGCGCAAACGGTTATAGCAATAATTGCTATTGATAATAGTTTCCGTTTCATATTGTATTTTTTAAAAATTTGAGTCTTGTTTCAGTTGCAAAGATAATTATAAGAATTGAAAGAGAAAAATTATTGTGTAAAAACAGTACAATTCATACGCGAATAATGTCTTGAATAATAGACCAAGTGCTTTGTAAAAACATTAATCTATAATGCAAAAGGAATGAAAATCAACGATAAACTGCTTCGGAAAAACACTTAATAATATAATACGTCATTGCGAACCCGAAAGTAATTAATAGTATGTGTCTGGATTGCAAGGCGAAACGCCGAAGCAACCGAATATTATACTCTTTCTTGATTTCAGGAGATAGCATTTTATTTGTGTGATTTCTATCATGTAGAATTTAAATAATTGCAATTCGGTTGCACGCAATTCCGATGGAATTATTCAGAATCAACATCCAATTCTGAATAATTCAGTCTAAAATGTAAGAGTTTGAATTGCATATTGTAAATAAATAAGTTATAAATCTATATAACAAATCTCTTGCAATAATGAGGTAAATAATTTAGCGGATTGGGAAATGAATTTGCGACAAAAGTACGAAACAAAAAAGGCGGTAAAATGATTAATTCCTTTTTTAATGGTTTTTCGGCAAAAAAGTTCCACTCGTTTGAGCAGAATTTTTTCATTTGCAAGCAAACATTTACATGCCTCACGACAGGACTTTAAGCAATGGTTAAAACACCCAAATACACGCTATTGGCAACCTCTTTGCCGTTTTCGGAAATGAAA
>JAIRRX010000043.1 GCA_031255755.1 Prevotellaceae bacterium
TTCAATTATTATTTATTAATCACAGGGGGAAAATATTTTATTCGTTTTTATACGTCATTGCGAGGAGCGCAGCGACGAAGCAATAACGAAAAAACATCATTTATAAACTATTTTCCAAATGTTTTATGTGCGGAATTTTATTTTATCTGTTGGCGTATGTCCATGCGGTGTAATAAACCAGCAATGCTCTGTTGCGAAGGGTTGTATATGATATTTTATCGTGGCTGTCGTGTTGAGAATGAACATCGGCGTTTATTCCGCCTGTATAAAATATTAGGGGAACTTTGCCATTAAAATTATGGTGGTCGGATGTAGGATAAAACAAGTCAAATACCTGTTGATTTTTGTAAAAATCATGTTCTATTTTAAGATGAGTATGAATTGCATTTATGCTGTCTATTATTTGCGACAGAGGCGACGTTTTGTCGTGTCCAAGCAAAAAGACATAATTGTGTTCATTTGCTTTCAATCCGCAATCATCGCGCCCCATCATATCCATATTGAGCAGTATCTGTGTTTTGTCGGCAGGTTTGACAGGGTATCTTGCATATATTTTTGAACCTGTCATTTGGTGTTTTCCTGCATCAAAGGCGATAAATATTACCGAACGTTTTGGACGTATTCCGCCGGATGCGGCGGCAGAAAATGCTCCTGCAATTTCGATAAGAGCGGCTACGCCGGTGGCATTGTCATCTGCGCTTGGAAACAGCGTACCGTCAACAGTCCCAAGTCCATCGTAATGGCAGGTAATTACTACGCTTTCATCAGGATACAAATCGCCTTCTATAATTCCTATTATATTTGTTCCGTATTTTTCATCATCTCTAAAAAACTGTTCGTACATGTTGCCGTTTGACTTTGAGATATTGCGTTTTTCAAGTTCGGAGATAACATATTCCATCGCTTTTATATTGCCGTCAGAACCAAACCGTCTGCCTTCAAATTCCGGCGAACAGAGCGTTGTTACAATCTGTTCCAAATCATTTTTATTGATTTGTACCGAATATTTTTCGGCATCCGAAATATGAGCGTAAACCTTTTGTGAAATGTTGTCTGTTTGGGCATATATTAATGACTGTGACAAAATTAAAATTCCGGTGATAGTAATTAGTAATCTCATTATTTATAATTTTGACGGCAAAGATAATATAAATTCAAGAGCAAAGTGAATATTTATTAAAGATTTGAGAAATGCCTGTTACAATATTTTGTGTAATTTTATCAAATAAAATTATTTGTATATGAGGTTAATATTGAAAATAAATATTAAAATGGGAAAGTTTATGTATGCAGGCAGAAATAATTCAATATTTTAAATTCATTGTTGCACTTTGGCTCTTTAATTTTAATTTTTTATAACATGATAGTGAAATTTAGAGAATATCTTAAAAAAAAAGAACTTTCCAACAGTACGATTGTATCTTATGTTTGGACAGCTAATTATTATTTACTGTATTATGGAAATTTTAGCAGAGGCAATCTCTTAGCCTATAAAAACTGGCTGATTAAAAACTACAGACCACAAACTGTAAATGCACGATTACAGGGATTAAACAAATTTCTTGAGTTTGCAAAAAAACCGCATTTGAAAATAAAATTTGTGAAAGTCCATAACAGAAATTACCTCGAAAATGTGATTAGCGATGCTGATTATAGATTTTTAAAAAATCAACTGCAAAAAGATGGTCTTATCGAATGGTATTTTGTTGTTTGGTTTCTGGCGGCAACAGGAGCGAGAATAAGCGAACTGCTGCAAATAAAAGTCGAACATGTTCATGCAGGGTATTTGGATATGTACACCAAAAACGGAGCAATCAGACGATTATATATTCCTAAAAATTTGCGTGATGCCGCATTAAGTTGGCTGACATTGGAAAAAAATTTTTCGGGATATATTTTTAAAAATTATTATGGAAAACCGATTTCTTCAAAATTTGTTTATCGATACCTGAAGATGTTTGCACAAAATTACGGAATAAACACACAAGTAGTTTATCCTCATTCGTTTCGTCACAGATTTGCTAAAAATTTTCTGGAACAATTCAACGACCTTGCATTATTAGCCGATTTGATGGGGCATAAAAGTATCGAAACAACAAGAATCTATTTGCGTAGAACAGCATTTGAACAACAGCAAATAGTTGATACGATTATCACATGGTAATTACATATTTTAAAAAACATTTATAAACATGAGTTTGAAACATAGTGTAATTATTTTAACTACCTTTGCGCGAATTTAAATCCGAAATACTAAAAATTACATGCAATAATTATGGAATATGATTTTCGTAAAATTGAAAACAAATGGCAAAAATACTGGGCAGAAAATAAAATTTATAAAGTTGAAATAAACGACAAGCCCAAATATTATGTACTTGACATGTTTCCCTATCCTTCGGGAGCAGGCTTGCACGTCGGACATCCGCTCGGATATATTGCTTCCGACATTTTTAGCCGTTACAAACGTTTGTGCGGATTTAATGTATTGCATCCAATGGGTTATGATGCTTACGGATTACCTGCCGAACAATATGCAATACAGACAGGACAGCATCCGTCAATAACAACCGAAACAAATATAAACCGCTATCGCAATCAACTGGATAAAATCGGTTTTTGTTTTGACTGGGACAGAGAAGTGCGCACTTGCGACCCAAAATATTATAAATGGACACAGTGGACATTTATTAAAATGTTCAATTCATATTATTGCAATCAGGCTCAACAGGCTCGTCCAATAAGTGAACTGATTGAAGTTTTTGCACAACAGGGAACCCGCAATCTTGATTTGGCTTGCAGCAAACAAATGCAATTTACGGCAGAAGAATGGAATTTAAAAAATGAAAAAGAACAGCAGGAAATTCTTTTGAATTACCGTATTGCCTATTTGGCGGACACAACGGTAAACTGGTGTTCGGCGCTCGGCACAGTCCTTGCAAACGACGAAGTCAGCGAAGGCTTGTCAATTCGCGGAGGATATCCTGTTGAACAAAAAATAATGAAACAATGGAGTTTGCGAGTGTCGGCATACGCACAGCGCCTGCTTGATGATTTGGAAAAACTTGATTGGAGTGAAAGTCTCAAAGAAACTCAAAGAAACTGGATAGGTCGTTCGGAAGGCGCAGAAGTAAATTTTTATATTGAAAACCTGAATACCGAACTGCCTGTATTTACCACACGCGCCGACACGGTTTTTGGCGTTACGTTTATGGTACTTGCACCGGAAAGCGAATATGTCGATAAATTAACAACCGACAACCAAAAACAGGCTGTCGCTCAATATCTCGAACGCACTAAACATCGTACCGAGCGCGAACGCATAGCCGATAAAAGCATAACGGGAGTGTTTACTGGTTCGTATGCAATAAATCCCGTAAAGGGAAATAAAATACCGATATGGATAAGCGATTATGTGCTTGCAGGATACGGTACCGGCATGATTATGGCTGTGCCTGCGCACGACAGTCGCGATTATGCTTTTGCTAAACATTTTGATTTGCCTGTGATACCGCTTATCGAAGGTTGCGACGTGAGTGTTGAAAGTTTTGACGCCAAAGATGGGATTATGATTAATTCGGGATTTTTGAACGGACTTACAGTATCGCAAGCCATTGAGACAGCAAAAAAATATATTGAAGAAAACGGTATTGGAAAACGAAAAGTTAATTATCGTTTGCGTGATGCTATTTTCAGCCGTCAAAGATATTGGGGTGAACCGTTTCCCGTTTATTATAAACAAGAAATGCCTTACACTCTCAACGAAGATAAACTGCCTCTCGAATTGCCGGAAATAGATAAGTTTTTACCTGCCGAAACAGGCGAGCCTCCGCTTGGTCGTGCAAAAAACTGGCAGACTGCCGAAGGTTATCCATTGGAATTAAGCACAATGCCGGGATTTGCAGGCTCGTCTGCATACTATTTGCGATATATGGATCCGCACAATGACAATCGCCTTGTGTCAGCCGAAGCCAATCAATACTGGAGAAATGTGGATTTGTACGTAGGCGGAACGGAACATGCAACAGGACATTTGATTTACAGTCGATTTTGGAATAAATTTCTGTTCGATTGCGGTTTGATTGTCGAAAACGAACCTTTCAAAAAACTTGTAAATCAAGGCATGATACAGGGACGAAGCAATTTTGTATATCGAGTGAAAGGCACAAACAGATTTGTTTCGCTGGGATTGAAAGATAAATACGATACAACCGAAATACATGTGGACGTAAATATCGTAAAAAATGACATTTTGGATATTGACAGATTTACGAAATGGATGCCAGAATTTAATGATGCCGAATTTATTCTCGAAGATGGAAAATATATTTGCGGATATGCAATCGAAAAAATGAGCAAATCAATGTATAACGTGGTAAATCCCGATGTAATAGTTGACAGTTATGGCGCTGATACTTTGCGAATGTACGAAATGTTTCTTGGACCAATAGAACAGTCAAAACCATGGGATACAAACGGCATAGATGGCGTTTACAGGTTTTTGCGCAGATTTTGGGCGTTATATTTCGACAGAGATGGTAATTTCAACATGTCAGACGAAAAAGCAAATCAACAGGAATTAAAATGTCTGCATAAAACCATAAAGAAAATACAAACCGACATAGAAAATTTTTCGTTCAACACATCTGTGTCTGCATTTATGATTTGCGTGAACGAACTTATGTCGCTTAAATGCAATAAACGTGAAATTCTTGAACCGCTTGTAATTATACTTTCGCCGTTTGCTCCGCATATTGCCGAAGAACTCTGGCATTTATGCGGACACGCAACAAGCGTCTGTGATGCCGTATTTCCAAAATATAACGAAGAATTTTTAACTGAAAATACGTTTGAATATCCTGTTTCGTTCAACGGGAAAATGCGATTCAAAAAAGAATTGCCGTTAACATTTACCGTAAAGCAAGTCGAAGAAGCAATTATTACCGATGATACAACTCAAAAATGGCTCGACGGCAAAACGCCTAAAAAAGTAATTGTTGTAGTTGGCAAAATAGTGAATGTGGTGATATAAACGTAAAATATCCTGACAAAAGATGTTTTAACCTATTTAAAATAGTTAGTAGAAAATTGAAAAATAAATTATAATCTAACTAATCCAGCGATTGTCCAATGTTTGATGATGTATATAGCATTGTTTTGAGTTGTGTAGGATTCAGTTCGGCAAAAAAGCAGTTTATCGGATTTATAAATTTACCGTTTTTCCATACTTCGTAATGCAAATGCGGAAAAATTGACAATCCCGAATCACCTGATAATGCTATCAGTTTGCCGCGCTGTACTTTTGCTCCCTTTTTTACCAGCGCTTTGGCAAGATGCGCGTAAACGGTTTTGTATCCGTTACCGTGATTAATGTAAATTGCAATTCCTTTTGCCGCATCATCCACAATGTTTTCTACAATTCCATCGGCTGTTGCGATAACCTTTGTGTTTATCGGAACGGTATAATCCAAACCTGTATGCATTTTAGGGATGCGATAAAAAGGATGTATTTTCATTCCTGTGGATACACTGTTATATGTTAAATTTTTATTTTCGACAGGCTGTATTGCAGGAATGTTTCTGAATGCTGTTTTATCGCTGTTGATTTTTGAAAGAGCGGCTTCCATTTTTGCATTGTTTTCATTGACACGTTCAACAAGTTGGGCTATTGTAGCAGACGTCATATTTACAAGATTGTAATTTCCCATTACGCTTGACATGTTGAAATTGCGCGTTTCAAAAGCCATGTCCGACTCGGTAGGATTGGTCTTAAATATTGAACGGTATATCATCGTATCCTGATATTTTAAATGTTCAAGAACCGATTGCGCTTTCAAAAGATTCATACTTAATGAGTCGTATGCGGATTCCAGATATACATATTCTTTTTTGAATTGCTTTTCCTGTTCTGTGTCAATTACCAGTGCAAAAATCACATAATAAATTACAGCAAGTACAATTGACGAAACGAAATATACAATACAGTTTCGGAATATCTGTCTTGCCTTTTTAATTTTTTTATATGTCAGCAATTGTTCATCGTATTTCCATTCGTTCATTTTATTTTGTCCCGTTTATGATTTCGTCGTAATTTATTTCAGAAGATTCATTAATGTAATATTTTTTAGGATTCATTGGGTCTCCATAATACCGTACTTCATAATGCAAATGAGATCCTTTTGACCTTCCCGTATTGCCGCATAAACCTATCATGTCTCCGCGTTTAACTTGCATTCCTTCTATAACATGTATTTTTGATAAATGCGCATAACGTGTTAAATAACCGAATCCGTGGTCAACATCAACTACATTCCCATAACTTTGTCGAGAATTTGAGTATGTTACTCTTGAAACCGTTCCATCTCCCGTAACATAGATAGGAGTTCCTACCTTGGCAGGAAAATCCAAACCTTTATGTTCTCGCTGCTCGCCGGTAAAAGGATCTTTACGCCAGCCGAAACTGTCGCTGACTCTTGCAATTCTTAAATCAATAGGCGGAATGGACGGCATGCACAAAGCCATTTTCTCCATATTGGCAGCATATTTTGAAATTTCATCAAATGATTTTGACTGAATGTAAACCTTATACCGAAAATCATCAAGGCTTGTAAAAGTACTGTTTACATTGTTCAACAAATATCCTTGTGGAAAATTAGTATTTTTTCTGTTTGCTTTATATGATATTTTATTCAGACCGAAAAGCGTTCGATATACGTTTTGGTCTCTGTTGTTGATTGTTGTTATAAATTTATCGACATTTTCTATATCTTTAAGAAGCAAGTTGTATTTTAACTGCATGTTTACGGTTTCGCTTTTCAAAAGCATCATTTTTGGACTGTCGAAAAATTGAGAATAAATTCGGGAATAAAGAAAAAACAAAGCTAACGACAGCAAAAACATCACAAAAAAACGCTGTGTTTTGCGCCGTAAAGGAATTTTGATAACTTCAAAATCCAAACTTTCCGTATTAAATTTGTATTTTTGTCGTGGCATTTACAAAAAATAAGCAAAAAACTTGGTAAAGTTCGGTAAAAAAAATTAATTTTACAACTATTTTTAAAAATAAATAATGTAATATATCATATAAACAGACAAATAAAAATTTTCAAATATGAATTCTAAAGAAATTAGATTAAGTTTTTTAAACTTTTTTAAATCAAAACTGCATGTTGTTGTACCATCTGCGCCAATGGTTGTAACCAACGACCCAACATTGATGTTCACTAATGCAGGAATGAATCAGTTTAAAGATATTTTTTTAGGAAATGCTCCTGCAAAAAATAAACGTGTAGCCGACACTCAAAAATGTCTGCGCGTATCCGGTAAACATAACGATTTGGAAGAAGTCGGTTATGATACCTATCATCATACAATGTTTGAAATGCTCGGCAATTGGAGTTTTGGCGATTATTTCAAAAAAGAAGCAATCGAATGGTCGTGGGAATTGCTTGTTGATGTTTACAAATTAGATCCGGAACGGCTTTATGCAACAGTTTGCGAAAACAGTGAAGATGATAGACTTGCAGCCGATACCGAATCTGCAAAATATTGGGAAAAATTTCTTCCCAAAGATAGAATTTTGTTTGGATGCAAAAAAGACAATTTTTGGGAAATGGGCGATACGGGTCCGTGTGGCCCGTGCAGTGAAATTCATATTGATTTGCGAGATGATGATGAACGCAAAAAAATCAATGGAAAAGATTTGGTAAACAAAGGTAATCCGCTGGTTATCGAAATTTGGAATCTTGTATTTATTCAATACAATCGTAAATCAAACGGCTCGCTTGAACTGCTTCCCGAAAAACATGTTGATACCGGAATGGGTTTTGAACGTCTGTGCATGGCAATTCAAGGGAAAAAGAGCAATTATGATACAGATGTTTTTCAACCGATAATCCAGAAAATTGCAGAAATTTCAGGCAAAAAATATGGAACAGGTAACAAAACCGATATTGCCATGCGAGTTATTGCCGACCATTTGCGTGCTATATGTTTTTCGATTGCAGACGGTCAACTTCCATCAAACAATAAAGCAGGTTATGTGATACGCCGCATATTACGGCGCGCTGTTCGTTACGGTTATACTTTTCTGGATTTCAACGAGCCTTTTATCAACAGACTTGTGCCTGTGCTTGTAAGTTCAATGGGCGATGCTTTTCCTGAAATAAAAGCACAGCAAACGCTTATAGAAAAAGTTATTACAGAAGAAGAATCTGCATTTTTGCGCACAATAGAAAATGGAATTCGCCTTTTGGACAACGTTATTACAAAAACAAAGGCAGAAAATAAAACCGTAATAGATGGAAAATCGGCTTTCATACTGTACGATACATACGGATTTCCTGTTGATCTTACCGAACTTATTGCTCGCGAAAATAATCTTACTATTGATGAAAAAGAATTTGCCGACGAATTAAACATGCAAAAAAATCGCAGTCGCAATGCGGCAACAGTTGAAGCCGATGATTGGATAATAATTAAAGAAATTCAGGAAGAAGAATTTTTAGGTTATGACGAAACTGAACTTGATGTTGAAATTGCACGCTATCGCATTGTAAAAACAAAATCCGAAAAAATAGTTCATATTGTTTTCGATAAAACGCCTTTTTACGGCGAATCCGGCGGGCAGGTCGGCGACAGCGGAACAATAGAATCGCAAAGCGAAATCATAGAAATCATAAATACCATAAAAGAAAATAATTTAATAATACATGTCGCAAAACAACTTCCTAAAAATCCGTCTGCAAAATTCCGTGCAAAAATAAACATCAAAAAACGTACGGCAACAGCCAATAATCACACGGCAACGCATCTTTTGCATTACGCTTTGCGAAAAGTTTTGGGAACTCATGTTGAACAGAAAGGTTCACTGGTTAATTCAAACTATTTGCGGTTTGATTTTGCACATTTTCAAAAAATGAGCGATGATGAAATTCGTCAGGTAGAAAAAATAGTAAATGAAAAAATTCGCGAAAACGAACCGTGTAATGAAAATCGACAAGTACCTGTCAACGAAGCACGCAACATGGGCGCAATAGCACTGTTCGGCGAAAAGTACGCAGATGTTGTTCGTGTAATAAAATTCGGCGAATCTGTTGAACTCTGCGGAGGAACGCATGCTGCGTCAACAGGTCAAATAGGTTTTTTCAAAATAATTTCTGAGACGGCAATTGCGGCAGGCGTGCGCCGTATCGAAGCAACAACAGGTGAATATGCGGAAAATATCGTTTGTGAATTGGTGGATTCATTAAAACAAATTCGACAATTATTCAACAACAATCCGGCATTTATTCAGTCTATTAAAAAATCGCTTGACGAAAACGAAAGCCTGAAAAAGCAACTTGATGAATTAACACAGGAAAAAATAAAATCACTAAAAGCCAAGATGCTGGAAAATATTGAGATTATTAATGGAATAAATGTTGTGCGTTCGTTTGTTTTGATAGATGCCGAAAAATTGAAAAATATAATTTTTGAAATGCGCAAGGAGATTCAAAAAATCGTGATAGTAATAGGATGCGATAATTTGAACAAACCTGTACTTGTTGTTGCTATTAGCGATGATTTGGTTGCGTGCGGCAAAAAT
>JAIRRX010000086.1 GCA_031255755.1 Prevotellaceae bacterium
TATTCATACAGTTTTTTGTGATATGTTTGTACGTCCTTGCGAGGCGGAACGCCGAAGCAACCTCGTAATAACAATTATTTCAATAATTTAAATTCTTAAATTTTATTATTTCGGATATACTGTCGTTCATAATACTATTCATGTTACAGAAATATCTAAATAAAATAAATATTTTATCAACAACTTAATTTTATTGGTTATATTATATTTTTTTTACTAATTTTGCACTTTACTCAACACTTATAAAATATAAAAATTGTAGTACAATGTCAAAAGTTATAGCAATAGCAAATCAGAAAGGCGGAGTGGGCAAAACAACCACAGCCGTAAATATGTCGGCAAGTCTGGCGGTTTTGGAATATCGTATTCTGTTGATAGATGCTGACCCGCAGGCAAACAGCACATCCACTTTGGGATTTGACCTGAATAATATTCAAAATTCACTTTATGAATGTCTGGTTAACAGAATTTCACCACGCGAAGCGGTATTGCATACCGAAATAAAAGGCTTCGACCTGATACCTTCGCACATTGATTTGGTTGGCGCTGAAATTGAAATGGTAAAAATTCCCGACCGCGAACAAATAATGAAAACAACTATTGATAACCTTAAAAACGATTATGATTTTGTTATTATTGACTGCTCGCCATCGCTTGGAATAATCACCGTAAATGCATTAACGGCAGCCGATTCGGTAATAATTCCCGTTCAGTGTGAATATTATGCACTTGAAGGTTTGGGAAAATTGCTTAATACGATAAAGATAATACAGGCAAAACTTAATCCGAGTCTTATAATCGAAGGATTTCTGCTGTCCATGTTTGATTCGCGTCTGCGTTTGTCAAATCAGGTTGTTGACGAAGTGCGTTCGCATTTCAAAGATATGGTTTTTGATACAGTTATACAGCGAAATGTAAAACTTGCCGAAGCTCCATCGCATAATAAACCTGTAATTCTGTATGATGCAGGTTCAAATGGGGCTGCAAGTTATTTGAATTTGGCAAAAGAACTTATACAGCGAATCAAAAAAAGACAATTGGAAATAAAAACAGCAATACAATCTGAATTAAAACAGTAATAAACTTTATAAATTTTATGATTAAAGACAGTATTATAAAATCAGTTATGGCAAAAAAAGAAGCAGCTCTCGGAAAAGGATTGGGCGCACTGCTTGGAGATGTGCAAAAAGTGGAACAGGCTCGCGAACAGGTTCGCGGAATATCGGAAATCAATATTGATGATATTGAAGTAAATCCATATCAGCCACGTACAAATTTTGATGAAGACGGATTAAAGGAATTAGCCGAGTCAATAAAAGAACACGGAATAATTCAACCTATAACAGTCCGTCGAATTGATAATCAAAAATATCAGATAATAAGCGGCGAACGGCGATACAGATCATCCAAACTCGCAGGAATGGAAACAATTCCAGCATATATCAGAACTTCAAACGACCAGGGAATGCTCGAACTTGCTCTGATAGAAAATATTCAACGCGAAGATTTGGATGCTATCGAAGTTGCAACAAGTTTTAACAGACTGATAGAAGAATGCGACCTTACTCAGGAATCGCTTGGCAGCCGAGTAGGTAAAAAACGCGCAACAGTTACAAATTATTTGCGTCTGCTTAAACTTCCTGCAGAAATACAACTGTATATCCGCAACAAACAAATGTCGATGGGACAGGCACGTGCAATTCTGAATATCGAAGATATAAAATTGCAAAATACGCTTGCTAAAAAAATTGTTAAAGAAAACTGGAGCGTACGTCAGGTTGAAGAAGCTGTGAGAAAACTGTCGCAAGAAAAAACGCCAAAAAATACAGCCGAACCGATTATCGAAGAATTTCCAGAAAAATATTACAAACTTACCGACTCATTGAGAAAATATTTTAACAGCAATGTAAATATAAAGCCTGAGAAAAACGGAGGAGGACGTATTATAATAACATTCGATAATGATGCGGAAATAGACAAATTGCTGGAAAAACTTGATGCATGGATATGGTAATTATATGATAATTTGAATTTTACAGATTGTTAAATGTGTATTTTCTGTTAGATTTTTCATATTATTGCAAATATCCGTATTTTTCGCATAATAACGTTCTAATGTTTTTTGATTAATAATAAGAACGATATAATTTTTTGGCGGCAAACAGCAAACCAAAATTTTCACATAGTTATTATATATGTGTAAGTTTTGCAGAAATAATAATCGCTCATATTTTTTTATATTACAATGAATTACATGAAAATATCAGACATTTACGAGATATTCAAACAATATCCGAATATAATTACCGACAGCAGAGAAATTATTCCCAATTCTATTTTTATTGCTCTTAAAGGCGATAATTTTGACGGAAATAAATTTGTTGATTCTGCATTGAAAAATGGCGCTGTTTATGCAATAGCCGATGATAAATTATTACCGAAAAATGAGAAAATAATTACCGTCAATGATACTCTTAAAACTTTACAGGATTTGGCAGCGTATCACCGAAAAAAACTCGGATTGCCTGTACTTGCAATTACAGGCAGCAACGGAAAAACAACAACAAAAGAACTTATTTATCGAGTGCTTTCAAAAAAATTTAATATTGCCGTAACCGAAGGAAATTTGAATAATCACATAGGCGTGCCGAAAACATTGCTTAATATGAAATCGGACAATAATTTTGCTATTATTGAGATGGGAAC
>JAIRRX010000160.1 GCA_031255755.1 Prevotellaceae bacterium
AGCCCGTCATTGCGAGCGTAGCGAAGCAATCCAGACACTTATTATTAATATTCTGGATTGCTTCGTTGTTATCTATGCTCACTCCTCGCAATGACGGGCTGCATTATAAAATATCTTTCGTTTTAGTTAAAGTTATTTGTTTTTCATCATAATGTTTTTGGGTGAATATAGAACAAAAAAATTAAGAACTGTTAAAATGACGGTTGATAATTAATTTATACGAATTAAAAAACTACTTTTGTTGCTAAGTAATAAAATAATTATAAACAAAAATTCAATTAATTATGGGAGCATTTCATGCTTATGATATTCGAGGGATTTATAATGTGGATTTCAATAAAAATGATGTTTACAAAATAGGATTTTATATTCCCGAACTGTTAAAAACAAACGAAATTCTGGTCGGTAGAGATGTACGGACATCTTCGCCCGAAATTTTTGAATATCTGTGCAAAGGTATAACGGACGCAGGAGCAGACGTTTTTGACACAGGGCTTGCAACCACGCCAATGGTGTATTTTGCCACATCAAAATATAATTTCAAGGCATCGGTGCAAATTACAGCCTCGCACAACGGTCGTGAGTATAACGGATTAAAAGTATCGCGCGAAAACGCATTACCTGTCGGATTTGATACCGGACTTGGTGAACTGCAAAAAATTATAACTTCGCAAACTCCTGTGCCTGTGATGAACAAAGGAAAAATAAAAACATTAAATGCAAAAAATGATTATCTCGCTTTTCTTAAACAGTACAGAGGAAATTATGACAACCTGAAAATCGGCGTAGATGTATCTAACGGAATGGCTGCGCTGCTTGTAAAAGATTTGCTTGGTGATAAACCTGTTTATATTTATGATGAATTGGATGGCACATTTCCAAATCACGAAGCCAATCCGCTGATTCCCGAAAATGTTGCCGACCTGAAGAATCTTGTAATGCGCAACAACTGTGATGTAGGCGTTATTTTTGATGGCGATGCCGACCGCGTAATGTTTGTTGATGAAAAAGGTCGGTTCATTTCGCCGGATTTAATGATAGCCGTACTTGGACATTATTTTCTTGAAGGGAAAAATATAAAGGCAAAAGTTTTACAGGATATTCGTACATCAAAGGCAGTAGGCGAATATCTCGAACAGTTTGGCGCAGAAATGCACACATGGCGTGTAGGACGCGCATACGCAGCGCCCAAGCTTCGCGAACTTGACGGACTTTTCGGCGGCGAACTCGCAGGACATTTCTATTTCAAAGATTTCTTTTATTCAGACAGCGGTATGCTTGCATGTCTTATAATTCTTGATGTGATTTCAAAAATGAAAGAAAAAGGAATTTCATTGAGCAACCTGATTGCAAAAATAGGAGTTTATAAAAATTCCGGTGAAATAAATTTCAAAATCGAAGATAAAAAAACAGCAATGGATGCCGTACGCAACCACTTTACATCAACCGAAAATGCTGTCAAAATTATGGATTTTGACGGTTACAGAGTTGAATTTCCCGACTGGTGGTTTAATATTCGCCCATCAAATACAGAGCCGTATTTGCGGTTTCTTGCCGAAGCCAGAACAGATGAACTGCTTGCCGAAAAAGTAAATAAAACAAAGGAAATTTTGAAAATATTTATGTAGTGCGGTTCTCTTCAAAATTGTAAGGAGAATTTTGTAAAAACAAAAGTTTAAAATTGATTTTTATATCAAAAAAACAGTTTTAAATGCTGCATAAAGAATGTTTGTACGTCATTACAAACCCACAAGGGTGAAATAACCCGTCATTGCGAGGAGTGAGCGTAGCGAATGACGAAGCAATCCAGAGGATTAATGGATTGGCTAACGCCGAACTCCGCTGCGCTTCGGTTGCTTCGCTACGCTCGCAATGACGATACTGTTGCTGTTGTTTCGGGCTTGATGGTTTGCAATGACGTTCCGTTTCGGTTGCTTCGGCGTTCAGCGCTCGCAATGACGCGCTACGATTATAAACTATTTCTACAAGAAGGCTATTGTAAAATTATTTGCTGTTTGGCTTTGCATATTTTTTACAGTTCTTCAAAATTTTTTTCTAATGATTAATTTTTATATTTTTGTGATAAAATAATTACAGATGAAATTTTTACGGCGCATATTAATTGTGATGCTAATTGTAATCTTGTTGATTAGCGTATTTTTTACGATTTTGTTTTTTATGGATTTTAAATCTCCGAAAGAACGGATTATTGCACAAAACGATTGCTGTATGTTAAATGACAGTATATTTAATATCCTGACATGGAATATTGGCTATGCAGGTTTGGACGCTTCTATGGATTTTTTCTATGAAGGCGGAAAGCAATCACGGCAAAGCAAAGAAAAAACCTGTGAAAATCTGCAAAAGATATGCGATTTTATCCAAAGCAACGATACCGTTGATTTTATATTGTTACAGGAAGTTGATATAGATTCAAAACGCTCGTATAATATCAATGAATTTCATGTAATACAAACAGCTATTCCCGCATTTAGTTCGTATTTCAGCATAAATTATAACGCAGCGTTTGTTCCGTCGCCAATTACAAATCCAACAGGAAAAATCTTGTCAAGTCTTGTTTTTTGTACCAAAAATGAAGTTTGCAACCTTACGCATTTTGCCTATCCGAATACCATGAAATTGCCTTTGCGTGCATTTCTGTATGACAGATGTTTCATGGTAGCAAGATATGATTTGAAAAACGGCAAACAACTGTTGATTATAAACACGCATAATTCGGCATTTGACAGCGGCGAACAGCGTCTTGAAGAATTAAATTTATTGAAACAGTTTGTAACAGCCGAATATAATATGGGAAATTACGTAATAGTCGGCGGCGACTGGAATCAAACTCCGCCGTCTTATTCTGATGACATGCCGATGACTGAACATTTTACCGTTATCAAAATTCCGTATGATTTTTTCCCAAGCGACTGGCATTGGTTTGCAGGCAACATTCCTACAAATCGTTATTTGGATAAGCCTTATACGGAAGGGCAAAATTCAACAGTTATTATTGATTTTTTTCTTGCATCTCCGAATGTGGAATGGGAAAACATCAATGTTGTTGACTTAAAATTTGCTCATTCCGACCATAATCCTGTAATAGCGCAGTTTCGATTAAATTTATAATTTTCACAAGAAGTCTAATGTAATACCAAACGGCATCAAAACAATCTTAAAAATAAAGATATTTAGCTAATATTTAGATTATATAAAATTGCAGTTTGATAACAGTTTACTGCGAATGTACAACCAAAGATTAGAACCATAAAGTTGACATATTTATAAGTTTTAATATAAATTATTATTATCTTTGCAATAGTTTTAAAATAAATTATAAGGTTAAATCCGTGGCTATAAGGCACATTGAAAAAATGTCAACATTTGTGAATTTTGCAATTAAATAAAAAAGATATACTTTTGTAAACAGTTTGATTGTAAAAACACTTTACTTGTGAAAACATGAAGTTAATGTGTTTTTTGATGAAGCGTTTATTTATTGCGAGTGAATACAGAAAACCGCCAGTTTTCACAAACCACCGCAAGTGTAAATGAGTGCTTGTTCTATTTTATAGGCATGGGCTTTATTTATTCTGTGGTTTAGGTATGGCGGTACCTCTGTATTAGAAAGGTAAAGCGCCATGCCTTTTTTAATTCCTGCGCACGTGAAAACCGAAAAACGATAAGAGTAGGTAATAAAAACAAAAATGAAAATTTATGGACGAAAAAATTAAACAACATTTTTTAGGATTGTATCAAATGATAATATCCGATACCGAAGTGCATCCTAAAGAATTGGAACTGCTTTACCAAATTGGTAGAGAAAAAGGAGTATCGGAACAGGAAATTCAAAATGCCATTTTGTCGCCCAACAGTCTTTTTTTATCGGCTGATTTGTTAAACAATGATGAGAAAATCGAATACTTGTTTGATTTAGCGCGAATGGCTTGGGCAGATGGAGTACTTGACGACAGCGAAAAGGTAAGTCTTAACAATGCCTGTAAACGATTAGGTTTTTCTTCGGAATATTCGGAAGAAATTTCAACTTTTTTGCTGGAACAGGCAAAGGATAATAAAAATATTAAAGATGTATTGGAAATCATTAAAAACTTATAGTTTATGGCTTTATTTAAAAAAATGTTTACTACAAAACCGGTAGATGAACAGCAAAACGTACCTCAACAGCAGAGTAATAAAATGTCATATAAAGCATGGGGACATAAATGCGCAGGAGATGTAAATGGTTCTTCTCACGCTTTACAGCCCTGTTTGCAATCCGTATATGTTAATATCCGTAAAGCGATAGAAAAAGATGATGATGTTCAGAACAGAAGAAAAACCGAAATACAAATGGATATAGCTGATTTGGAAGCAAAAAAGGATGAAATCAACACTTATTTAAAATATGAACAGGAAAAATTAACAAATGAAGAAACCAAAATAGAAAAAACAAAAAAAGAGATAGAAGACGTACGACGAAATCCGCAAAAAATAACAGGCGATAAATTTGTAAAAGTAAGTTTTTGGATAGGTGCGGTAATAATATCTCTTCTTACTATCTATCTTTTTGTGTTTTACAGTTCGGCTGCATTTTCCGCTTTTTTCAAAGATTTCACTCTTTTAATTCAAAATGGTGATATTGATGATATTAACATTGCAAATTCAATATTCGACTCTCAGGCTTTATCAAAAGCGTTTAACGAGGGTACTTCGGAATTAATACTGATATTAACTATTCCTGCCGTATTTTTGGGACTGGGTTTTCTTATTCATAAATTTCAGGAACAGAAAAAAAATGCCAGTTATTTCAAAATCGCAGGACTTATGGCAATAACATTTGTTTTTGACGCAATATTAGCTTACGAAATAGTAGAAAAAATATACAACGCTCAGAACGAAATCATTTTAGGTAGAGTCATGACGCCAATGACTGTTGCACTTGCAGTTAAACAAATAAATTTCTGGCTCATAATATTTGCGGGATTTGTAGTTTATTTGATTTGGGGATTTGTATTCACTTTTGTTATGGATGAATATGAAAAATTGGATAAAGTAAGATATTCAATCAAGATAAGCGAACAGAACATAAAAGATTATAAAGAAGAATGTAAAGACATAAAATCTAAAATCAAAGACTTGGAAATACACAAAAACACAGTTGAGGGTAGCATTAATAAACTTAAACAGAAATTAAGCGGAGTAATTATATATTTTAATGATGTAAAAGAAAGTATAAATGACTTTTTTACAGGCTGGATTTCTTATATGAAAGGCACAGACAGACCACAAACAGAGATAAGTACGTGTACCGAGATAAAAGATGCATTTATTGCAAGCTTACAAAATAATTTTACACCGGTTGAATAACATTATAAATAATAAAAATATGAAAAAAATATTAATTTACAGTATAGCATTACTGATTTTAGGAGGTTGCAACGAAAGAAAAACAGAAAAAAAAGCACAGCCTAAACAGTTAAATATTTCTATCCTTTTGGATTTGTCGGACAGAATTATACAGACTGCAACGCCTTCGCATGTCGAGCGAGACAAAGAAATAATAAAATGTATTACCGAATATTTTAAGAAAGATATGGAAAAACGCAACGCGCATAAGGCAAAAGGCAAGATAAAAGTACTTTTTTATCCCACGCCGCAAAATACATCCATTAATGAAATTGCAGGCAAACTTAAAATAGACTGTTTAAATATGGATACTAAAATGCGAAAAAACATATATGATACTATTACGGAACTTTTTTCAAAAAATATTTCCGAAATATACAGTCAGGCAATACAGACAAATAATTGGCATGGTAGCGATATATGGCGTTTTTTCAAAGATGATTTGGAAGATTACTGTATTGAACAGGATACAAATTATCGCAACATATTAATCATACTCACCGATGGTTACATATATCATAAAAACACACATTTTGGTAACGGCAACAGGTATTCTTATTTATTGCAAGACAATGTAAAGAAATTCAATAATCCGACAAGGTGGATGGAACTGATAGATAATGCCGATTTTGGACTTATAAAAGCGCACGATAATTTAAGCAATATAGAAATACTTGTGTTGGAAATAAGCGATAATAACAACAAGACAAATGAAGATGTATTAAAGTATGTAATAGAAAAATGGTTTAAAGAAATGAAAGTCTCGCGCAGCAAAATTTACAGCACTGACCTGCCGAGCAATACGAAAACAAGAATAGAAAGTTTTTTTGATTAGATATTAAACCATAAAAAGGATTGCAGGGTTTTATCATAAGCATAAATCCCTGCTTTTTTATTGCTGTTTTTTATTATATTTATTCTTTTCTTTTTTTCTGGATTGCTTCACCGCTTCGCGGTTCGCAATGCCGGTTTGTTGTTTTTCTTCATTATTATTAATCTTTGTTTTTTTGCTTTTGCCTCGTCAGGGATTGTTGTTAACCATTTTACACAAAACATTCGGCAATTAATTATTAAAATATTCTCATATCTTTTCAAATCGTATATACATTTAGAAAAAAACGTATATATCTTTTTGATATGCGCCGATGACTGTTTTGCAAATTGCAAG
>JAIRRX010000021.1 GCA_031255755.1 Prevotellaceae bacterium
GTCTGATTTTTTCGTGTTTAATTAATAATTTCCGAGTGGCTTCGAAATTTATGCCGTTATATTTCTTTTTTCAGTTGTTCAAGCCATGCGTTGATTCGATTTTCGGTAAGATTATCTTCGTTGTTTACATCAAGCGGCAAGCCGACAAATTTATTGTCAATTACTGCTTCCGACGAATCAAATGAATATCCTTCGGTATCAATCATGCCGATTATTGTACAGCCTTTTTCTTTTATCATGTTGTAAATTTTTCCCAGTGCATCGCAAAACGAATCGGAATACGCAGCCGAATCGCCGCAGCCAAATATTGCCGCTTTCTTGCCGGACAGATTTGTTGACGCCAGTTTCTTTTGATAATCTTCCCAATCGTCCTGCAAATCTCCAAAACCCCATGTGGATGTTCCGAAAAGCAAAACATCATATTTTTCAAAATCAGTAATTCCAGATGCAACATCATGTACATCTGATGACGAAATATCCAATTTTTCAGCAATTTGCATTGCCGCATCTTTTGTATTTCCGGTTGATGAACCGTAAAAAATTCCAATTTTATTCATGTCTTTTGTATTTTGGCGCAAAATTACAGGCAATATTTTTGTGCTGCAATCCCAATTTATTGTGATTTTTATATAGAAATATAACTAAATATTGGTAATTTTATACAATAATTATGTAAATGTGAATTTTCAAACGATGATTTTAAAGATAAATAAATTCAAGTAAAAATCTAATTGTATTAGATATAAAGATAATGTTCTTTTGAGTTTTTACCTTCAACAAAGCGCAAAACACTAACTTCAAGTCAGGAGAATAATTGATAAATCATGTTCATGTAAATAAACAAACTTTAAAAACTTTATGAACTTGATATTTTTGCAAAATTTCTTTTACCTTTGCGATGCAAAACACATGCAAACTGTGTTTATATATTAAAATAATCTTATTATTATATCATTTATTATAAAATTATAACGTAATGTCAGAACAATTTATATCACGGCACAATGGACCTCGCCAAAACGAAGTAAACAAAATGCTTGAAACATTAGGCGTTTCATCAATACAGGAATTGATAAATCAAACAATTCCGGAATCAATTCGGCTTAAAGAACCGCTTAAACTTGATGCTCCTTTAACCGAATATCAGGTTTACAATAAACTTTATGAAACAGCGCGAAAAAATAAAATATATCGTTCGTTTATAGGAATGGGATATTACGGAACTGCAATGCCGGCTGTAATTCAGCGCAATATTTTTGAAAATCCGGGCTGGTACACATCTTACACGCCGTATCAAGCTGAAATTTCACAGGGCAGGCTTGAAGCATTGATAAATTTTCAAACGGTTATTTGCAGTCTGACAGCCTTGCCTGTTGCCAACTGTTCGTTGCTTGACGAAGCAACAGCGGCAGCCGAAGCAATGATTATGATGTTTAATCAGCGTTCGCGTGCAGCGGTAAAAGAAGGAAAAAATATACTGTTTGTCGATGAGAATATTTTTCCTCAAACATTGGATGTTATCAGAACACGTGCTTTGCCTCTCGGCATTGAAGTTGAAACAGGCAAATATGAAGATATGCTATTCAATGACAAAACATTTGGAGTGATAGTTCAATATCCTGCGGCAAACGGCGAACTGCGCGATTACAGCAATCTTTGTTCTGTCGCTCACAGCAGAGAAATTCTCGTGTCGGTATGCGCCGATATATTAAGTCTTGCCATATTGAAAGCTCCGGGCGAATTTGGAGCGGATATTGCTGTTGGAAGTACGCAACGTTTTGGAATTCCGATGGGATACGGAGGTCCTTCGGCTGCATACATGGCAACTCGAGACGAGTATAAACGAAACATGCCCGGACGTATTATAGGAATTTCTATCGACAGACATGGCAACAAAGCATTAAGGATGAGTTTGCAAACACGCGAACAGCATATCAAACGTGAAAAGGCAACATCAAATATCTGTACTTCACAGGCTTTAATGGCAACGATTGCAGGAATGTATGCAATTTATCACGGACAGCATGGAATAAGACAAATAGCAGAACGAATACATAATTATGCTGCAATTTTAGCTGGCAAACTCGAAAATATGGGTTATTCGCTTGCAAGTAAACATTTTTTCGATACAATAGAAATTCTTAATGCCAATGTTGAACAGATAAAAAAGGCAACCCTCGAAAATAAAATAAATCTGTATTATACAAACAAAAATACAATTCGTATAAGTATAGACGAACTTACAACCTGTGCCGAAATGCAAATCCTGCTTAAAATATTCGGTAACGAAAAATCAGCCGATAATGACTGTTGTCATTGTCAAAATATGGAAATAGACAAAAAATTTGCACGTCAAAGCGAAATACTGAAACAGGATATTTTCAATAAATATCATTCCGAAACAGAAATGATGCGCTACATAAAAAAACTTGAACGGCGCGATATTTCATTGACTCACAGTATGATTTCACTTGGTTCGTGTACAATGAAACTAAATGCGGCTGTTGAAATGCTACCGCTTAGTTTTCCCGAATTTGCATCAATTCATCCTTTTGTTCCTGCCGAACAGGCTCAAGGCTATGCGGAACTGATTAAAGAACTTGAAAAAGATTTGTCAATAATTACAGGCTTTGCGGCAACATCCTTACAGCCAAATTCCGGCGCAGCAGGCGAATATGCAGGACTTATAACCATTCGTAATTATCAGAAATACTGCGGAGAATCGAATCGTAATATTGCTCTTATTCCGTCTTCGGCACACGGTACAAATCCTGCAAGCGCGGCAATGGCAGGAATGAAAATAATTGTTATTGACTGTGATGAAAAAGGAAATATAAATATTGACGATTTGAGAAAAAAAGCCGAAGAGAATAAAGAAAATCTCTCGTGCATAATGATTACATATCCATCTACGCACGGAGTGTTTGAAAGTCGCATATCCGAAATTATTAATATCGTACATTCCTGTGGCGGACAGGTTTATATGGATGGAGCAAACATGAATGCGCAATGTGGAATTACAAATCCGGGAATAATCGGCGCTGATGTTTGTCATTTGAATTTACATAAAACATTTGCAATGCCGCACGGAGGCGGAGGTCCCGGAGTTGGTTCTATAAGCGTTGCAAAACATCTTGTTGATTTTCTTCCAAATCATTCGCAAATAATGACAGGCGGAAAAAACGGAGTTCCTGTTGCTGCATCTCCGTATGGAAGCGCAATGCTGTTGCCGATTTCTTATGCATATATAAAAATGCTGGGCGGCGAAGGATTGAAACAAATTACAGAAATGGCAATATTGAATGCAAATTATGTTTCGGCAGCGCTTAAACCTCATTTTGAAACTCTTTACACAGGCGAACACGGACGAGTAGGACATGAATGTATCATCGATCTGCAACATTTCAAACGTGAATACGGAATAGACGCAGGCGACATTGCCCGCCGTCTTATGGATTACGGATTTCATGCGCCTACGCTTTCATTTCCTGTTCACGAAACATTAATGGTTGAGCCGACAGAAAGCGAATCTCTCTCGGAATTGGACAGATTTGTTGAAGCGTTGATAAAAATAAAGCAGGAATGTGAAGATATAAAGAATGGTAAGTCGGATGCCGAAGACAACGTTTTAAAAATGGCGCCGCATACGGCAACAGAACTTTGCGCTGACGAATGGACACATAAATATTCTCGCGAACAAGCCGCATTTCCTTTGCCATGGATACAGGAAAATAAGTTTTTTCCTTATGTAAGTAAAATCGACAATGGCTACGGCGACAGAAACCTCGTGTGTTCTTGTTGATGAATTTATTGTTTGACAGAAATGATGTTTGATGAATTTATATAGAAATGGTTTAAAAACAAAAATTTTAAAAATTTGCTCCAAAAATTTATCAAACAACAAAGTTTATATATCTTTGTAAAATTATTATTAATTACATGTATACAGAAATAGAAATTAAATCGTTAATAAACAAAGCGTTAACAAGTACAATTACTCGAAATTCGCCTGTTGAATTGTATGATCCCATTTTATACAGTATTTCTCTTGGCGGCAAGCGCATTCGACCGACATTATGTTTGTTGTGTTATAATCTTTTTAAAGAAACAATAGACAACAATATTCTTATGCCGGCTATCGGAATTGAGATTTTTCACGGATTTACTCTCATTCACGACGACATTATGGATAATGCCGAAATTCGTCGCGGCAACACAACCGTTCACAAGAAGTGGGACAGAAATACGGCAATACTTTCGGGAGATGCGATGTGTATTGAATCGTACAGGCTTGTATCTCAGACAAATCCAAATTATTTATCGCAAGTACTTGGTATATTTAGTAAAACGGCTGCACAAGTATGTGAAGGTCAACAGTTTGATATAAATTTTGAAAAAAAATTGTTGATTTCCGAAGACGATTATCTTATGATGATAAATCTGAAAACAGCAGCGATGATTGCCGCATCCGCAAAGATTGGCGCTATTGTCGGCGAAGCGTCAATATCCGATTGCGAAAATTTTTATCAATTCGGATATAATTTGGGAATGGCGTTTCAAATTCAGGATGATGTGCTTGATACTTATGGAAATCCATCGCTTTTCGGGAAACTTATAGGCGGCGACATTGTGTCCAATAAGAAAACGTTTTTGCTTGTATCTGCCTTGATAAGAGCGCAGGGACAGCAAATGAGCAATCTTGAAAATCTGCTGAAAACCAACGATATTACTAATGAGGAAAAAATAAAAAGAACAAAAGAAATATTTGACGAACTTGAAATAAAACAACTTGCGGATGCAAAAGTCAATCATTATTTCAAAACGGCAATGGAATATTTTGACAAGATTGATATCAACCCGTATCGAAAGGAAACTGTTATAAGATTCGTAAACGACTTGATTAACAGAAATTATTAAAAAACAGACAATTAAAAAATTAAAAATTATGTTTACCGAAATTTGCAATCGTATTTTTAACGAAAGTATAGAAAAATATCATGAAACCGACAATGTTGATACTCCAATACAAAACCGCTATGAAATCAAGACAATAGAATATTTTTTATATCTTAAAAATTGGATTGATACCGTTCAGTGGCATTACGAAGATATTATTCGCAATCCGAATATAAATCCTGTTGAAGCTCTTGTTTTGAAACGTAAAATAGACAAATCAAATCAAGACCGCACCGATTTGGTTGAACTGATTGACAGTTATTTTCTTGATAAATATAAAGATGTAAAATCGTCCGCAGATGCTACAATAAACACCGAAAGTCCGGCTTGGGCGATTGACAGACTGTCTATTCTTGCATTGAAGATTTATCACATGCAACAGGAAGTAATTCGCAAAGATGCAACGGTCGAACATAATGCCGCATGTCAAAAGAAACTGGACATTCTGCTTGAACAGCAAAAAGATCTTTCTATCGCAATAGAACAGTTAATCAACGATATAGAATCAGGCAGAAAATACATGAAAGTTTACAAACAAATGAAAATGTACAACGACCCGTCGCTAAATCCTGTGCTGTACGAAAAAAAATAAAATTTTCATATAAACAATAACAGTATGGCGTGTACTTTGGTAATTCGACTGTCGGCAATGGGAGACGTGGCAATGACTGTTCCTGTTTTGTATTCTGTTGCCGAACGTTACCCGAACGATAAGTTCATATTTCTCACTAAAACCAATTTTCAATTACTGTTTATCAACAAACCATCGAATTTGGAAATTTTTGCAGTTCATACAAAAGATAAACACAAAGGAATCAGAGGAATGTGGAAGTTGATAAAAGAATTGAAAAAGAAGCGCATCGACCGTGTGGCAGATTTGCATCAGGTATTGAGGTCTGCTGAAATTGACTGTTATTTTAAATTGAAAGGAAAACAAGTTGCCGTTATTAATAAAGGCAGAGCGGATAAAAAGGCTCTTATTCGCAAAAACAATAAAAAATTTATTCAATTAGAATCTTCCATCGAACGCTATCAGAAAGTTTTTGAAAAATTGGGATATGACGCTTCACTGAATTTCACTTCATTATTTAAAACAAAAGAGAAACGCAGTGAAATATGTATCGGAATTGCGCCGCTTGCCAAACATGCAGGCAAAATATATCCGCTCGAAAAAATGGCGGAAGTCATTCGATTATTGACAGAAAAAACATCGGCTAAAATACTTTTGTTCGGCGGCAAAAACGAAATAGAATATTTGGAAAATCTTGCTAACCAACACGAACAGGTAGAATTGAAAGCAGGAAAATTATCTTTTTATGAAGAAATGCTTTTGATAAATGATTTGGATGTAATGCTTTCGATGGATTCTGCCAATATGCATCTGGCTTCGTTAGTAAATACGCCTGTGGTTTCAATCTGGGGAGCGACTCATCCTTACGCAGGATTTTTCGGATACGGTCAAAATCCGAATAATGCGGTTCAAGCGGATATGCCTTGTCGTCCGTGTTCGGTTTTTGGAAATAAACCTTGCAGATACGGAACTTACGCCTGCTTTAACCAAATAGAGCCTGAAATGATTGTAGAAAAAATTATGAATATTATTAACTGATTTATGTATTATATAGTTGATAAAATATGTTTTTTATTTTCGCTGTTACCGCTTTGGGCGCTATATTTTTTTTCTGATATTGTGTATTTTCCTTTATATTACTGTATTAGATACAGACGAAAAATTGTCAGAAAAAATCTTTTAAATGCCTTTCCCGAAAAGGATTTGAAAGTAATTATAAAAATAGAAAAAAAGTTTTATTCTTTTTTTTGTGATTATATCGTTGAAACGATTAAACTGTTCTCAATAAGCGAAAAAAACATTCGTAAACGGATAACTTTTGAAGGTGTCGAAGAAGTGATTAAACAAATGAGCAACGACAAATCTTGTATTCTAAATTTGGGACATTATTGTAATTGGGAGTGGATAACAACTATTCCTTTACATTTGTCGAACAATAATAATTTTTCTTTTGGACAGATTTATCAGCCGTTGCAAAATAAACTGTTTGATAAACTTTTTTTGAAAATCAGAAGTCGCTTTTATGCACAAAACATCCCTCGCAAAAGCATATTGAGACGCATTGCAAGCATGAAACAGAATAATAAGCAGTTTGTCATCGGCTTTATTTCCGACCAGACTCCGCAACACAGCAGCGACCAGCGCTGGATTGATTTTCTGAATCAGGATACCTGTGTTTTTACAGGAGCTGAACATATTGCACGTAAAACGCAATCGGTTGTTTTTTATGTTGATATAAAAAGATTGAAACGCGGATATTACAACTGCAAGTTTGTACTTTTATCAGCCAAGCCGCACGAATTGCCCGAATATGCTTTAACAAACATGTATTTTCAACACTTGGAAAATACAATACGGCGCGACCCTCCTTACTGGCTGTGGTCGCACAACAGATGGAAACGTCCCAGAACAATAATTAACTGAAAGAAACGAAATTTGTCAAATTAGTTTATTTCATTACTTTGCATCAATACGACCGTGCAAATATAACGCGCTGTTTTGAAAATTTACCTGTTACCATACATTTGCCTTCTTCGTTGTCGTTGTCTAATGGAATACAGCGAATTGTGGCTTTGGTTTCTTCTTTTATTTTTGCTTCCGTTTCTGGAGTTCCATCCCAGTGAGCAAGCAAGAAGCCGCCATCTTCTATTTTTTCCTTAAATTCTTCATAACTGTCAACCTTAAAAGTATTCTGTTTTCGGAAATTTAACGCTTTTGTCAAAATATTATTTTGAATTTCATCCAATAAACTATGCACATATTCGCCAATACCTTCAACTGGAAGTGTTGATTTTTCCAAAGTATCACGCCGCGCCAATTCTACCGTATTATTTTTATAATCACGAAGACCAATTGCCAAACGTACTGGAATGCCTTTCAATTCGTGTTCTGCAAACTTAAATCCCGCACGAACATTATCTCTGTCATCGATTTTTACGGTGATATTTTTCGCTTCGAGCATTTTCTTTATCTGTTCGCAACGTTCGCGCATAAGTTGCAATTCTTCTTCGCCTTTATAAATAGGAACTATAACGACATGCACAGGAGCAAGTTTCGGTGGAAGCACAAGTCCGTTATTGTCGGAATGAGCCATTATCAATGCACCCATCAATCGTGTGGAAACGCCCCACGATGTTGCCCAAACATATTCAAGATTACCATCTTTATGAGCATATTTTACATCAAAGGCTTTTGCAAAATTTTGACCCAGAAAATGCGATGTGCCTGCCTGTAAGGCTTTTCCATCTTGCATCATTGCTTCAATACAGTATGTATCAATTGCGCCTGCAAAACGTTCGCTTTCGGTTTTTCTGCCGATAATAACAGGTATTCCCATATAGTTTTGAACAAATTCGGCGTAAACATTTATCATTTTTTCGGCTTCGGCTATGGCTTCCTGTTTTGTAGCATGTGCCGTATGACCTTCCTGCCAAAGAAATTCTGCTGTTCGCAAAAACAAACGAGTACGCATTTCCCATCGTACAACATTTGCCCACTGGTTGCATAAAACAGGTAAATCTCTGTATGACTGAATCCAATTCCTGTAAGTGTTCCAGATAATAGTTTCGGATGTAGGACGAACAATAAGTTCTTCTTCAAGTTTTGCATCGGGGTCAACCACAATTCCAGTTCCGCTGTCGCTGTTTTTTAAACGATAATGAGTTACCACAGCACATTCTTTTGCAAAACCTTCAACATGACTTGCTTCCTTGCTGAAAAACGATTTTGGAATAAACAGCGGAAAATATGCATTTACATGTCCAGTATCTTTAAACATTTTATCAAGTATTGCCTGCATTTTTTCCCATATTGCATAACCGTAAGGTTTTATTACCATGCAACCGCGTACGGCAGAGTTTTCGGCTAAATCGGCTTTCATAACCAGATTATTGTACCATTGCGAATAATTTTCTTCTTTGTTTGTAATTTCTTTTGCCATTATATTTTGCTGAATATTAATTAATTTCTTATGTTTACCTAATTCTCAATATCTATGTTTTTTCAATCCTGAAATAATTTACATGACTCTGGCATAATATTTGCATTATTCATAGTAAACACCAAATTATCTGCAAAGATATAAAAAATAAGAATTAAGCATCAATAATGTTATGAAAATGAAAATTACACAATGGACTTTAACAATGGCAATAGCCATTACATTAGCTGCTTGCGCTACATCCGGAAGATATTCATCAACAGTCGATGATATCTACTACAGTCCTGCAAAAGTTGAAATAGCAAGCACGGTACAGAATAATAGAAGCACAACTGTTGAAGATGCTGAAATTCAACAGCTAAAAAGTGAAACTCAGGCGGCTATCATACAAAATGCCCAAAAATTATCAACAGAAGACAGCACAATAGTTGTTGTTGAAGATGCCAGCCCATATAGAAGCGTTGTATCCGATTCTTACGAAGATTCTTACGAACGCAGATTAAGAGGTTACAACAGCCCTTCGTATGGAGTTGAAAACGTTATCCGCATAACATCAGGAAGCGACTGGATGCAAGTCTCATCTTATGATCCCGCTTTTTATAACATCATTGTAATGGGTGATGAAATCTGGGTTGAACCTAAATATATAACAAATATGTTCGCACCTGTTCGTACTACAATTAATTTAGGTTGGGGTCTCGGATATTATGGAGGATATTGGGATTATTGGTACAGACCTAGTTTCGGTTTTTCATGGGGATGGAATACATGGTACACAGGATGGTACAGTCCGTGGTCGTGGCATTATCCATATTACGGCTCATATTGGGGCTGGGGCTATGGATGGAACGGATACTGGGGTTATGGACATCACCATCATCACTACCCCGGTTCACATTATGGATATGGCAATTCATCAGTAAGAAATACATACGGCAGACGTACAGGCGGAACAATGGGTCAGCACAGAGTAAGTTCTGCAAATATTAACAGTTCGGAAGTTAGCGGCAGAACACGCAGAGAAACACGTAATATTGAACTTGTATCAAACAGAACGACTAACGGAACATCAACATCTACGTCTGTTAATGCAGGAAACAGAAGAGGAAATTCTACAGTAAACGCTTCTACTGGAAGCGCTTCTGTAAATCAAACAAACGTAACAGGGCGAACAAGAAATCCGCAAAATGTTACTACCGACAGAATGCAAACCGGTCAACAAACACGAAGAAATACGCAGGTATATACTCGCCCATCTACGGCAAGCAAGCAAGGTTATAACGAATCAACGACATCAAGCAGCGTATCCCGTAGAAGTTCTACAAATACAACAGGCACAGGAATTACCCGTATCGGTACAAGTACCGGCAGCAAGCAAGAAACGACATCGCGTTCGGTATCTACATCACGTTACAAAAGCAGCGAAAACAGTACCTATAATAACAGTCGCAGCAACAGTGGCTCCGGCAGTTCACAGTCGGTTTCGCGCAGAAGTAGCAGTTCATCGAGTAATAGCAGTTACACACCAAGCAGCAGTTCTGGTTCTTCACGTTCTTCAGGCAGTATTTCGAGCGGAAGCAGCAGCAGGTCTGGTGGTGGAAGTTCGTCAGGCGGCGGTGGCGGCGGCAGAAGACGCTAATATTAAGAGATAAAATATAAAATAATATTAATTAAAAATAATTAGATTTATGAAACGAATTTTATACGTAGCAGTAGCGGTAGTTGTTTTATCAGCAACAAAGTCGTTTGCACAGGACAGATACGATGCTGTCAGATGGTCACAGTATTTTTATGACGGAACAGCGCGTTTTTCGGCAATGGGAGGAGCATTTGGCGCTCTTGGCGGAGATTTTGCATCTATAAGCGTTAATCCTGCAGGAGCAGGAGTGTATCGCTCTGCTGAATTTTCACTTACCGGATCATATTTAGGAACAAATACAAAATCCGCATTTACAGGTAATAATACAGCAAGCAGAAGTAAAAGCAGCGGTGATTTCAATTTCGGGTATATACAACCGTTTAAAGTGAGCAATGATAATAATGGACTTATATC
>JAIRRX010000096.1 GCA_031255755.1 Prevotellaceae bacterium
AATAACAGAAATAAACAACTTGTAATAATGTAAATTTCAATTCCATTATCCGCATTGTAAACTGTTTGCAAAAATTGAATTAATAATGATATGTTTATTGATTAAATTTCTTCAAAAAACAGTTTTTAGATAGTAAGTATTACGAATAATGCAATGCCGCAAAAAAACAACATTTATATGTGATTTTCAGAAGCAGTCAAACTTCAAAAGATGCAGACAATATACGCAATCAAAATTACTAAATTTTTACTTTTCAACTGTTTTTCGGATAGTTGCCGTATTTCGATAATTCTTCGTGTATTTTCAATACTTGCGGCAGAAGCGGAACATTTTCATCGTTGTTAATGATAAAATCAGCATGGGCATTGCGTTCTTCATCGTGCATTTGATTTTTCATTCTTTTTATAATCTGCTGGTACGACTGTCCGCCACGAGCCATAATACGCTTTATTCGCAAATTTTGCGGAGCGTTTACGACAATTATTTTGTCCATAAACTTAGCAAATCCGCTTTCAAGCAAAATTGCCGCTTCGTGAATTATATACGGAGATTTTTGTTCGGCAAACCATTTTTCAAAATATATATGCACCGCCGGATGTATAATACTGTTTACTTTTTCGAGCATTTGCCTGTCGCCGAAAATTTTTGAGGCAAGCATCTGTTTGTCAATATCAGTATTGTTCATGTATATTTTTTCACCAAAAAGATTGATTATCTGCTCGCGTATTTTGCTGTCCGAATATGTTTTTTTTGCTTCGATATCGGCACAAAATATGGGAATACCAATCGTTTTGAATATTTGAGATACGATAGTTTTCCCGCTTCCTATTCCGCCTGTCAGTCCAATTTTAAGCATGTTGTTTTATTTTCTGCTTACTATTGCTTCAACAAAAGTCGGGTATAAATCAACCTGTAAAACACCAGACGGTTTTGTAGCAATATTTACTTTCAAATTTCCGCCTGTACTTTTTTCAAAATCATTAAAATCGGCTGTCAATGTGAAATCGTTTGCCGTTATTTTTGCAAGATTTGCAATACCTGCACGATATTTTATTTCAATATCACGTGGAAAAAGCATCACATCCACACTGTCGGGTTTGTTCGTTAATTGCAGTGGAAGCGTTGCCGTTGTTTCACTGTAACGTTCCACATTAACTTTGAACTGTATTTTTTCAAGCTGTACGGAAACGCCGTTCAACTTTTTCAGGTCAATTTCCATTATGCCGCTTATTGATTCATTTACATTTTCATATTTTTGAGCGACACAATGAATTTCGGTAAGCGAATCCAAAACATTCTGTCTGGCGGTAATCCAAATGCTGTCCGGAATCAGTACGGTATTTCCGTTTTGCATGTATTCGTCTGCAAATGACAGTTGTAAATTGGGAGTAACAGGCAAACGCTTGCTTTGTAAATCAACATAAGTAAAGTAAATCGTATCAGGCGACAAACTTACGAGTTTTTCACCATCGCCGAGCTGTTCCGAGAATTTTTGAAAAATATCAGATGCCAGAACAAAATTTTTTGCTTTCGATAAGATTTTATCATCCATATCAATTTGCACGGTATTTTGTTCCGACATACTGTAGCGCATTGCGCTAAATCCGTTTGTACTTATTTGTGCCGTTACATCCGTTTTCACGTAAAAAACCCGCCGCATATCGCTGCTACTGTAAAAACCGACTTTATAAAACACCGTACGCAAATAATCATTGGATAATTTGTTCATCAGCCAGCCTACGCTTGCAGCCAGCACAAAAAACAGAAAAACAAAAATCTGTTTACTGTATAAATATTTTCGGATTACCGACAAGGTTTTGCTTTATTTTTGCTGTAACTGTATGTCGCTTGTATCTTTGAAAATTGTAGTACGGTCAACGCGAATTTTTACATCCTTATCAATTTCAATCAAAACGTAATTTTCTTTCAGTTCTACAATTATTCCGTAAATTCCGCCTGCGGTGATAATTTTATCGCCTTTTTGCAATGAATTACGCATTTGCGCAATCTGTTTCTGTTTTTTTTGCTGCGGACGTATCATAAAAAAATACATAACTGCAAAAATTGCAGCCATCATAATAAGCATCATTGAGCCACCGCCGCCGCTGGTGGTGTCGCCTTCCAGTAAGATAATTAAAGATTTCATCATTTTATTTATTTAAATTATTTCTGTTATTATTATTTATAATTAATTTTCGATTTATTTCGATATATTTTCATCATGTTTTATGATATGTTTTGCTTCAAGTTCTCGATTAATAATTTTATCGGCTATGCCGTTTACAAAAGCGCTGCTTGCAGGCGAACTGAAAAATTTTGTTATTTCGAGATATTCATCCATGCTGATGCTTATCGGTATTTCCGGAAATTCGCGTACTTCGGCAAGCAATATATGTAAAATCAGCGTATCCATAAAGGCAAGACGTTCCAAATCCCAATTTTTTGTATATTCGTCAATTTCGAGTTCTGTTTTATCATAATCGGCAAGCGTTCTGCGAAACAGTCTGACTGCAAACTTTCCGTCATTTTCATCCTTATACAAAGGCAGCAGTTCGGTAAATTTATCCTGATTGACTTTGAACGATTTAACGGTTTTTATTGCCATACTTAAAACAAATTCCAAATCGTTTATCCAGTAAATATTTTTTTCTTCCAACAATGTATAAACATGGTCAAGGTCTTCGATTTCATTTTCAAGAATGTTGCATACCAACTGTTTGTCTTCAACAAATGAACGTTTATCATTAAGCATGTATTTTTTATAATAATCGGAATTTATCATGCTGTTGAATATTTTTTTTATCAGTTCATTAGAATCATCCCAACTCAATTTTTCCTGTTCTACATGATTCTGCAAAATCTTATTCTGCCTAAGTAATTTTACTACGGCATTGTCAACAAATTTTGTATTCGGATTTATTTCTTCCTGCGTAGGTAAATATTTCTGTTTTCCTATATTAATGCGATTTTGAGCATAATCTGCAATTTTAATTAGCAGCAACAGAATATAATGATATAAATCATAAGTTTTATTTATGCTGAAAATCAATTCTTTTTCAGATGTCAATTGTGATTGATTGCTCGATTTGAGATGGGCAAACAAAATTTTCAATACTTTTATTCTTAATAAACGCCTGCTTATCATAAATGATTTTTGAATTTGCCACAAAAGTAATATAAATTATGAATACAGACAAAATAATTGCTTTCCTGTGTTTTTTACAAACGCAAAATTTGCCT
>JAIRRX010000129.1 GCA_031255755.1 Prevotellaceae bacterium
CGTTACGGACTGTTCCGGCAATCAATGCGCCCACATAATTACTTTTGCCTGTGCCTTCGCCGCCTGTAATGCCAAGCAGATTGCCCTGTGTCCCAAGCGGAACATCATTAATCGAAATCAACATTTCGGATTGAATCGGCGGATTGTTGAAATCAATCTCGCACGGTTTTAAAATCGCCATTGTTTCGCTGTATAAATTGTCCAAAAATTCTATGAAAAGTTGTGTAAAGTCTGATTTTGTTCTTCCGAGTTTGAAGTAATCGGAAATATCCTTTTCCTGTTTTGTTCCTGCAAGTGGCAAAACAAGCCGTTTCACACCCAATTCCGAGAGTTGCTGCACATGTTTGAGGGACGATTCCAGACCTGTTTTATCGCTGTCGTAAAGCAGGATAATGTGCTTGAAACGGTACGACAGTTTTTTGATAATGCCCTGCGGGATATTGCTTGTTTCGGAGTTAAAACATATTGCGTGAAAACCGTGAGCCGAAAGAGATAAAACATCTTTTTCGCCACCGGTTATAAACAGCGTGTCGCCTTTTGCGGGCAGTTGTTCCAAGCCGAAACAGTAATTTTCCGGTAATAAACCGCCATACAAAAAACGAATTTCCGAAAACGGACGGTAGATTTTCACATACCGTTTGCCTTGATAGCAAAACAGCGGCTCGCTGTCCGTTGAATGAATTGCAAAGGGCTTGCCTTCGTTGTTTTCGCTCTTAAATTCTTTCAACGAAACGACTTTGTAAGTTTTAAGGATTTCAGCCGTAATGCCATATTGCGTCCAAAAAGAAAGTTCTTTTGCCGAAAATGATTGCTGCACAATCGAATAGGGCTTTGCCTTTTTAGGGGTTGGTGTCGGGGGATTATCCGGTTGTTTTTTCGGTTTACTTGCAGGCATCGAAACCGATACAACAAATGAATGGTCGTTTTCGTCAATACCGAGCGACAGGTCGCGGTTTATCATTTTCAGGATTTCTATAAAGTCTGTTGAACTGTTACAGTCCAAACCCTTGATTTTACCTACAATATCAAAACAGTCGCCTGAATAAAAATCGTTGCCGAAATCCTTCATTTTATAGGACTGGCTTCGACGGTCGAAATAGATATTGCAGGACGCTTTGCGGTCTTCGTAAAGCGGGTTATGGAAGTTGCGCCCAACGCGCCACTGTCCCGAAATATAATGCCTGAAAACATCCAAACCGTTATTTGTTCGTCCTAACAGCGCGTCTTTGTTCAACATTTAACTGATGGTTTTTAATGAGGTCTTGCAGATGTTCATCGCTGCGGCGAATGATATTTTCGTTCAACAGTCGTTGAATTTCGCTGATGCGGTAAAAGTTTTTCCCGCGTATCCGGGAAAAAGTGATAGTGTTTGCCGCCCGCAAGCGTTGCAAAGTCTTACTGCTTATTTTCAAAAAAGTACAAACCTCGTAACTGTCCACCCAACTGTCTTCGGGCTGTTCTTCGGCTTTGCTTTGAATGGCGGCTACGAATTTGGCAATCGTATTGATTTTCGATTGCAAATCTTTAAATGCCTGTGATTCAATCGTTATTACATCCATAAAATTTGAATATTAAAATTTTTGCAAAGGTCGGAAGTTGCAAAAAGACCGTTGTTAAACTTTAATATGTAAAGCCTGAAATTCGTGTTGCTGTTAGATTTTAGAAAGCGATATTATGCACATATACAGATATTTACAAACTTATTCTAAAACATCCATAAGCGAAAAAAGGCATTTTTTTGATAAATAATTTGTAACTAATTGAAAAAAAGTGCTTTATATGAATTTTAGGTATAAAAACGGGTTATTTTGGATGTAAAAATGCGAGGAAACAGGGAAAAAAATTCGCAGGGAAGAAAATTAGATGAAAAAATTATTGCCTGAAAAGGAAAAAAGTTTTAAGGATAATTTAGGCATCTCAAAAATGCTTTATCCTGAAATAACTTTACAAAATTCAGTGCAAGGTGCAAGCCATATATATAAATATATGCTTGCACCTTGCACTGAAGATAAAGTATTGATATTCAGAGATTAAAAAATATTTGTTTTTCTCGAAAAATAGTTGTAATTTTGTATCGAAGTTTTATGCAGACAAAGGCAGGACAACAGTGGTCAAATAAGTTCTTTGAAACTGCCCCAAATCGTACCCCATAAGACGAAACGGAAGCGTAAAACGCTGTTAATTAATAATTTCCTTTATACACTTTTTACCCAAGAAGAAACACAATATGTTTGAATTGATAAATTGGGATTTATGCCAATATTTACGTTCTCTAATACTCTAATTACACTATATATATCTGATAATTCAATAACAGTTCCATTTTTAACGCATATATATGCACCCGTTTTAACTGTAATATTATGATTACCGGTTATTTCTATATTTCCATTTAGAATAATGGTTCCTCCACTTTCCACAATAATATTATAATCGGAGATATTTGTAGAATTCATTTCTAATAATCCTCCCGACTTAACAATTATTTTTCCCCATTCATTGTCACATGCGTTTTTAAAAAGCCCTTGATCTATTATTAATCTACCGCCGTCTTCAACGATAACATTTCCTCCTTGAGGAATAGAAATTTTACATTTTATGGTAAGTCTCCCCATTATTTTCAAATCTCCCAACAAATTTCTTGCATTATTCCATTCAATATCTCGATCTGAATTAATCGTTACCAAATTGTTATTAATTCGAATCAGTATTTAAAAAATTAGATAAATAAAGGCGATGGCAATTTTGCCCATCGTATGAACTAAAAGTCCAGCAGTAGCTCTGACTTTATGCGCTCTTTGAATATTTGTTTTCTCATTCAACCAATTGAAGAAAGCTTCTATCGGCTGCCTGATTTTAGAAACAGCCGTAGAAAAGAGGTCATTGAAAGCCTTATTTCT
>JAIRRX010000107.1 GCA_031255755.1 Prevotellaceae bacterium
GGAAAGGGGAGAGGCTAATATTGAAAATATTATATACTTAAACGGTAATCTGTATTTTATAACATAAAAATACAGATTACTGTTTTTATAACAGCATACTTTTGCAACATTGCCTAAATGCAATAAAATAGATAATAAAGTTCTTCGAGAAATTATTTATAGATGCTGTTTTAAACAATATAATGCAAAATCAAAACGGATAATTTATTGCGAAATGTATTGAATTGTTGTCGCCGCTGAGCCAGTCTTTAACCTTAACAAATCTGTGTTCGGGCAACGCAGGATCGTGAATTCTAAAACCCCAGTCAACTCTAATGGTAAATATGTTGTTAATGTTAAAACGTACTCCAACGCCGGTATTTGTTGCAATAGTTTTGAAAAACGTATCAAATTCAAATCTTGCTCTTTCGCGATTGTCATCTTTGTTAAGAGTCCAAATATTTCCGGCATCAAAAAATACGGCGCCTTCGAGAAGCCAGATTAGTTTAAATCGTAATTCAGCATTAAATTCCAGTCTAAAATCGGCAACCTGATTAGGAATTGCAAAAGTAGTGTCGCGCGGCGCCGAACCGGGTCCAACACTTCGTACCTGCCAGCCGCGCATGCTGTTTGCTCCGCCGGCATAAAACATTTTCTCAAAAGGCATTGCAATGGAATTGCCATAAGCCTGACCAATTCCTGCAAAAAGACGGTAAACAAATTTATTGTTTTTGTCGATAATTCTGTTTTGTGTAAATGTGAAATCCACTCTGGCATACTGCGAATAACGGGTATCGAAAATCAGTCGCTTGTTATCGCTGTCTCTTTTGAACAACGGATTCAGCAGCGACATTAAATTTCCTGCAATATCAAAATTTACACGAAAATAATGAGTAGTTTTTGCGTAAGTTGCAAACTGATTAGTATGAGTAAAAGACGAACTGAGTCCAAGCGAAAAATAATTTTCGTACAAACTTCTGACGTACGGGTCTCTGGATATTCTGTTGTAAAAATCCCTGTCGATGTTTTTAAGCCGCACTAATTTCAATTCTATAGGATTGAAAGTAAACCTCGCATAATCAGACGAATTCCATTCATATCCGAATGAAAGTCCTGCAATGGTTCGGGTATAAATATTTCGTTGTTGATACAAATAATTTGCCGAAAATTTTGTGTGCGGAATATTTTTCTGAAAATATTTAATCTGAACAGGCATAAGAAATTTTGGGATATTAAGAGCAGTGTTTACTCCGAGTTCCATAGATTTTCTGTATCCCGGTTTATTACCTATTCTGAACTGATACATTCCCGACAGATTTAATTCAAACCGTTCTGCACCTTTTAGAAAATTACGGTGAACATAACCTATGGTCGGCGATATTCCCCACAGTTCGGATGAGTTTGTCGATACTTCCAGTCCCAAATCGTAACCTTGAATTGTAAACGGCGACAGATAAATAAAGCAGTTTAATCTTGAAAATCCATCCGATTCGGTTGTTTCTACTTCTTCAAATTCTATTCGCTGTGTTCGGAACAGATTTAAATTTGCAAAGTTGGTATATGTTTGATTTACGTTTTGTTCATTATAAACATCGCCTGCCATTATCAAATTTGTTCTTTTAAACAGACTTGCATTAATATTTTTTGAATTACGATATATCAGATTGATTCCTTCATATTTTACAGTATCCAGATTTTGCGCGAACCGTGAATCCCGCGAAGTTCTGCCGGCATCTGCACGTGTGAAAATATATATATCTTTTATTTTATATTTTACGTGGTCGTGATAAAATCGTTGTCCGATACTGTCAACATTAGAAGGATTTTCAATAGTCATTTTAAGTTTTACATTTCGTTTTCCTGCCGAAGTATCTGCCTGAAAAGAGATATATGTTCTGTTGAAAGAAAAATATCCGCTGTTACGCAGATTTGATGTAATTCTATTGCGTTCGGCTTCCATATTTTCGTATGACACAACGGTTCCGCGCTTTATTTTTGTGAGCAGACTGTCGGCAAACACAAGCGCCTGGATGTTTTTGTCGGCAATTTCATAACTCATATTCTCAACTATTAAAGGTTCTTCGGTTTTAATTTTATAGATAACAGTCGCCTTGTTTTTTTTATAAATTATGGTATCGCTTACGCTGCTCGAATAATATCCGAGTTCATTCATGTAGATTCTAATGTTTGACTTGGATTTTTCTACCAAAGACGTATCAAGAACAACAAGTTGTTTTTTTTTGAAAAGTGAAGATTTTGACGGATTATGTTTAATATACAGTCCAATATCGGCTCTGTTTATTTTTTTTGTATTGATTTCTATTTTATTTTTTGCAAGTTGATATTTGCCTGCTTCGAGTTGTTTTGTTGCAGAACATGAACTGAAAAACAGGATGTAAATAAAAGCCAGTATTGTCGAAAATTTATTTATGTGTATGTACTGTTGCATTGTCAAAATTATTCTATTCTGTCAAGTAATGATTGCGGCAACGCTTTTGTCGTATTTGCGCCAAGTTCTTTTATTCGTTCGATTCTTCCCAAAATCGTATCGCCTTTTCTTGGTGATTTGTATAACTTGTTCATTGCTTCTTCATAATTATTTTTTGCCGTATCAAGCTGTTTTCCCAAACTTATCAAATCGTTCATAAAATTAACAAACTTGTCATACAACGCTCCGCTTTCTTTTGCTATGTCTTTTGCATTTTTGTTTTGATTTTCCTGTTTCCAGATAAACGATACTGTGCGCATTGTAGCCCAAAGCGTTGATGCAGAAACTAAAATTACATTTCTGCTCATAGCCTTGTCGAACAAAGTTAAATCGCTTTGCAAAGCAAGATTTAACGCAGGTTCAAGCGCAACAAACAAAAATACATAATCAGGAGAATTTATACCGTAAAGATTCTGATAATTTTTTGAACTCAAATCAATAATATGTTTTGTTATGCTTGCAATATGTTCTTTAAGATAAACTGCTTTTTCGTTTTCATCATCGGTGTTGAAATAACGTTCGTAAGCAGTAAGCGAAACTTTACTGTCAATAATAAACTGTTTGTTATCAGGAAGATATATAATATAGTCAGGACGCATATTTGCATTTTCATCGGTTTTAAAGTTTTCCTGTTTTTTGAAATGAATATCACGCTGTAATCCTGTTTTTTCCAAAAGCATTTCCAATTGAATTTCACCCCAGTCTCCTTGAATTTTACTGTCGCCTTTCAGCGCTTTTGTCAATTTTTGAGCATCATCGCTTATTTGTCGATTAATTTCAATAATTCGTTTTATAATTTCTTTCAGGCTTGCTTTTTCGCGAGTTTCGTTATTATATGTTTCATCTACTTTTTTCTCAAAATCTTTTATTTTTTCTTTCAACGGATTTAATATATCTCCGATTTGTTTTTGATTTACATTTGAAAAATCATCGGAACGTTCTTTTAATATTCGAGTTGCAATGTTTTCAAATTCAGTTGTAAGGCGTTTTTGAAGTATTTCTGTTTCTGTCTTTTGCGTTTGAAGTTTTTCTTCAAAGTTGTCATTGACGGCTTTTAATGTTGCAATTTCAATATTGCGCGCATTGACAATTTCCTGCTGTTGCAGCAGCGATTGCTGCGCATTAAATAATTCTTCAATTTTTAATTGCAAAGTTGCTTTAACAATTGAATATTGTTTTTCTACTTCTGCTTTTTCAACAGTTATTGTTTTAATATTTTCATCGCATGATGTTTTGATTTTAGATTGTTTTCTAATCAAAATAAACCATGCTGTCAAAAATCCGGCTAATAGAGCCGCAATGATAATAAAATAGTCCATTTCAAATTTTATCTGATTCGATTGTATGCTCTTATTTTCATTTCATCCTTAATAATGAGGCGAATTGCAAGTATCGTCAATATTAACGAAATTGCAGGAGAAATATCAGTTGCCGAATAATTTACCGTAACATTCTCTTTTGAAATATTAAGTAGCGTATAAATAACAACAATCTGTAATGTCAGCAATATCAGTGAATTTATAATCGAAAATCTGATTTGCAATCTGCGTTTTTTAAATAGAAAGACTGTCAGCAGCGGAATTAAAGCCGTCAAGCCTGTTAGTATTGCCCACTGCCAATTTTGAGCCAAACTGACAGATTCTTCACTTGTTCCATCAATCACAAATGCCTGTTCCGAAAACAGCATCACTGTTTGTATTAAAGCCACAGCCAAAAGATAAATTGTTTGTATTCGTTGTATCATATAATTAATTTGTTAACCTGTTATAAAACATTGAAATCATTTGTGCAAATATATGATATTATCTTTGATTTACGATATGAAATGAATAAAAAAAATCAGAAATACATTGAATTTGTTTAATTAATATCTGCAACATTATGATTATTATCATTTAAAACAAAGTTTTTATAAATCCAAAAAATGACATGTGAATATTTTCCATACAAAAAAAACTGTCTTAAAAAAGACAGTTTTCAATTGGGTTTTGTAATTTTGTTATTCACTACAACTTTCCTGTATTACTTTTATTCCGCTACTGCAATTTTGAGAAGTCGCCGTAAAAACTATTTCACGTAAATTTTTTACATCTGGACTATCCGTATAATTTTTGCTGAAAGTAAGCGTAATATTCTCAAATGGCGCTGTTCCGGATGCTGTGATATAATCAATTCCCGCATCTTTCAATGCTTTATTAACTTCGTTAATAAAATTGTCGGAAAGAACAGATTCTTTGTTAATTAACAAATTCAGTGTAACATCGCCACCTGCACAATTAACATCACTGGCAGAAACACTTTCAACACTTTGAATTTGCGGAATAGTAACACAAGTTTCCTGTTGTCCGAATACGTTATTGGCAATAACAAAAAATGCCAATAAAAATGCTAATTTTTTCATACTTTGTAACATAATTCTTTTTTTTAATGGTTTATAAAATTAAATTAATAATAGACATTTAAAATGTCTTTTGCAAAAGTAACTATTTTTTATGTAATATCAAATTTTTTATTAATAATCAATACTAAAATCTGTTAAATTATTCTAATTTGTCGCTAAATATGGCAAAATAATATAAATAACGAACAAATATATTTACTTAAAAAAGGAAAAATTGCTGGTTTGTGATTATAAATTCAATTTGCTTTTGTGAAGTTTCAACAGTTCAAAAATGCCAAAACTTCATTACCGACAAATTTTGTGTTGACATTTGTTGATTCTGCCAGATTTTTCGCACAGGTTGAAACATCTTTTTTTGTAATTTTGTTATGATTTGCGATGTCCATTAATGCTTGTATTGCTGCAAGTTGGACATTTGCAAAGTCGAAATTTTGTTTTGAAGTTTTAGATAAAAAATGTTTTATGAAGTTCATATCCCGAATTTTTGAAAACATATTCCACGATGCCTGTAAAAGAAATTTATCGCTGCTTGCTTTCCATTCTTCAATTTTTTGTGTGGCAAAAGGCGTTTTGCAAAAAAGCTGGCAGCAAATTTTTTCTGTGATTTCGGTATTTACAAATGATTTGCTCCATTCATCAATTTGTTCGCAGTTTACTTCTTGATGGTCGTCAATAAAAACAGCGGCAATTTTCATTTCGCGCTCCTTTCGCAAAAACAGTTTTTTTGCAAGTTCGTGATTTGGAAAATATTCTGCTGCTATGCGTTTTATATCTGTAACAGGCACGCCGTAATTACATTCGTAAAAAATTCCGCTGTTGCGCATGTAATCTGCCGTAACACCGTTTTTGAAACGTACAAGTTTTTTGAAAATTTCGTCAATTTGTAACATTTTGTTTTTTTAATATTTTAATTTTTATTATCTCTATTTTCCTGATTATATTTGAAATATATCACTACTTCCAAATAAAAATGCAATTTTAAATTTATATCGGAAAATCACAAAAATATTTTCAAACATTTACAGTTTTAATATTTTAAAATTTTCATTTCAAAATGTAAGAAGCATTTATAATAATCCGTATTTCGGTTATCATAAAGCAGATGTTATGTCAAAAAACAAAAATATGCCTTTCCGTTTGCAAAAATAAGAAAAGAAAATATCATTTACACGCATGTTGACTGTATTGGTTTTGCGGCAAAATCTCGTTTTAAAAGAGATTTTCATTAAAAAGTCATAAAATCAAACAAAGTGTTAATTACTGTATCTTACTTATAATTAGTGTATTTTATTTGTGAATGAATAAAACATAAGGTTAAAATGGTTTTAGAATGAATATTTTTTTTACTTTTGTCAGTTATTATTTGAAATAAAATGAAAAACAGAACTCATAGTTATAAAAATTATCTTGAAGAAAAAGCCGTATCATTTGATATTGCCGATAAAATTCAAGAATCGGGGCTGTATCCTTACTTTCGACCGATAGAATCAGAACAGGACACCATTGTAAAAATCAAAGGTAAAGATGTATTAATGTTCGGTTCAAACAGTTATCTGGGACTTACCTGCCATCCCAAAATTAAGGAAGCGGCGATTGCCGCCATAAAAAAATACGGAACAGGCTGCGCAGGGTCGCGATACCTCAACGGTACATTAGATATTCATATTGAACTTGAAGAAAAACTTGCCAAATTTTTAGGCAAGGAAGCTGCAATTGTTTACAGTACCGGTTTTCAGTCAAATCAAGGCGTAATACCTACCGTTATCGGACGTAGCGACTATGTAATTCTTGATGAACTTGATCATGCTTCTATAATCGAAGGAGCAAGACTTGCATTCGGAAAAACGTTCAAGTTTCGCCATAACGACATGGAATCGCTCGAAAACATATTGAAACGCTGTGAATCCGACAGTATCAAACTTATCGTTGTAGATGGTGTTTTCAGCATGGAAGGCGACATTATCAATCTCCCAGAAATTGTTAAACTTGCCGAAAAATATGCAGCAAACATTATGGTTGATGATGCTCACGGTTTGGGAGTAATAGGTAAAAACGGCGCAGGCACGGCATCACATTACGGACTGACCGACAAAGTAGATATAATTATGGGTACGTTCAGCAAATCGTTTGCATCGCTCGGCGGAGTTGTTGCAGGCAGCGAACGAATAATCAATTTCATAAAACATACTTCACGGTCGCTTATATTCAGCGCAAGCATGACGCCGGCTTCGGTAGCCGCCGTACTTGCATCGCTCGAAATAATGCAATCCGAACCCGAACGTATCGAACATCTTATGAACATGACGCGATATTCAATAAAAACATTACGCGATTTGGGATTTGATATAGGACATCCGGAAACTCCTATTATTCCGATACTTATTCGTGATAATGTAAAAACGTTCATGTTTACAAAACTGCTGATGAGCGAAGGCGTATTTGTAAATCCTGTTGTTGCGCCTGCCGTTGCAGAAAATATGACGATGATACGTTTTTCACTAATGGCAACGCATACAAAAGAACAAATTGACTTTGCAATAGATAAAATAGTGAAAGTGGCTAAACAACTTGAAGTTATTTGATTTTAACAATATAAAAAGTATGAAAAAAAATTTTGTTTACGCCATTATTTTTATTTTGGCTTCCGTTTTTTGTGCAAAACAAAGTATGGCTCAAAGCGGCAATGTAGGCGCTGTTGCTCCCGATTTCACTCTGAAAGCGTTAGACGGACGGGAAATTACATTATCACAATTCAAGGGAAAATATGTTTTGCTTGATTTTTGGGGTTCGTGGTGCAAACCTTGTCGAAAATCAAATCCGCTACTTGTTGAAATGTATAATCAGTTTAAAGCGAAAAAAGTGGATGTTGAATTTATAAGTATCTCCGTAAACGATAATGACAAAATGTGGAAAAAGGCAATCGAAGACGACAAACTTACGTGGACACAATTAAATGATTCCGGCAGATCAATTCAAAAAAAATATGCAGTTGGCGGCGTTCCTAACTACATATTAATATCGCCCGAAGGTAAAATACTGTATCGTGGACATCCCGAAATTCTTATTCCAAAAATAAAAGAAATGTTTGGAATATAAAACAATAAATCTTTTGGAAGTTTATTATGAACGGAAATTTAATAATCAAAAAAGTATCGGGAAAAAAGGATTTGAAAAAATTTATCCTTTTTCCTTCCAAATTATACAAAAACAATAATTATTGGATTCCGCCGTTCATATCAGACGAAAAAAAAACTCTTACGGCAGTAAATCCTGCGCATGATTTTTGCGATGTTGCAATGTGGCTCGTTTATAAAAATAATGAAACAGTCGGTCGTATTGCGGGAATCATAAATCATCGTGCAAACGAAACATGGAACAAAAAAGATGTACGCTTCGGCTGGTTTGATTTTATTGATGATATTGAAGTTTCACGATTGCTTGTCGAAACAGTTATAAATTGGGGAAAAGGCAACGGAATGACAAATATCTGCGGACCACTCGGTTTTACCGATATGGATTATGAAGGGACATTAATAGAAGGTTTCGACCAGCTTTCTACAATGGCAACAATTTATAATTATCCGTACTATGCGCATCATTTTGAAACATTAGGTTTTCAAAAAGCCGTTGACTGGATTGAATATAAAATCTTTATTCCGGAATCTATTCCCGATAAATATAAAAGAATCAGCCAAATAGTTCAGGATAAACTTGATTTGAAAATCAAAAAATACACCAGCAGCAAAAAACTTATTAAAGATTACGGTCAGGCAATTTTCGACCTTGTCAACGAAGCATACGCACCTCTTTACGGATATGTTCCGCTTACACAAAAACAAATAGACTATTATATAAAAACTTACCTTCCAATGATAAACCTGAAAATGGTAACATTAATAACTGACTCGGCAGACAATCTTTTGGGAGTTGGTATTTCAATGCCGTCTATGGCAAAAGCTCTGCAAAAAGCAAAAGGGCGGCTGTTTCCGTTTGGGTGGTATCATTTGTTAAAAGCGATTAAGGGAAAAAACAATAACACGCTTGATTTACTCGTGATTGCAATAAAACCCGAATATCAAAACAAAGGTATAAATGCTTTGCTTTTTTCTGATTTAATTCCTGTATATCAACAACTTGGATTTAAGTATGCCGAAAGTAATCCCGAATTGGAAATAAACGAAAAAATAAAAAGTCAGTGGGAATATTTCGAAACGCAGCAGCATAAACGGCGACGAGCCTTTACAAAAGAAATTTAAGACGCTGTATCCTGTATTAGATTTTTTAGAAATAAACACGTCTTTGCTCTCTGCCGTACTTGTATTATTTGCTTCAACCTGACAACAATATTGCAACTGTTGACAATTAATTTATATGAAATCCATTATCTGCCAAATTTTTTAAAAACAGTCTTTTTTATTACCTTTGCACAAAAACAAAATAGAGATGGAATTTAAATTACAAAATGGCGACTATATCGAATTGGTGCAATTGCTTAAATACGTAAAAATTGCCATGTCGGGCGGCGAAGCAAAAATGCTTATTAACAACGGACAGGTTAAACGAAACGGAATAATTGAAACTCGCAAACGAGCTAAAATTCGTATTGGCGAAACAATTGAAACACTTGGAAAAACAGTTGTAATAATTTGATAACTTCAAATTATAAAAAACCATTTATCAAACAAAAATATGATTTTGGAGACCGAAATAAAATTTCTTTCCGGAATTGGACCTAAACGTGCGGAAATATTAAAAAAGGAACTTGGTATAAGCACTTTTAAAGATATGCTTTATACCTTTCCATATCGTTACATTGACCGCACAAAGTTTTATAAGATCACCGAAATCACCGAAGATTTGCCATATATTCAATTTAAAGGTAAAATTATCCGTTTTGAAACTCCGCGCAATAAACGCATGGCTGCTTATGCTGCCGACGATTCGGGAAATGAAATACAACTCGTTTTTTTCAAAGGAATAAAATGGATTGTCAATAAATTCAAAGCGAATACCGAATATGTTTTTTTTGGTAAACCTAATGTTTTCAATGGAAAAATAAACATAATCCATCCGGAAATCGAAACTGTAAGCGACGAAAACAGTAAGATAAATTCAAACATTCAGGCGGTTTACAGTTCGACAGAACGATTGAGAGATAATTTTCTCGGAACAAAAGCATTTAACCGATTTCAAAGTAATCTTCTTACTATTGCTTATCATAAAATAGATGAAACTTTGCCCGAATATATCATTTCTCAATATAAACTCATTGCTCTCAAAGATGCTTTGCTTAATATTCATTTTCCGCAAAGTCCCGAACTGCTTCAACGAGCCGAATATCGGCTGAAATTTGAAGAACTTTTTTATATACAGCTTTCGTTGTTGAGCCAGCGGTTAAATCGTCTGCAAAAAAGCAACGGATTTGTATTTTCAAAAATAGGTGATAATTTTAATAATTTTTACAATAATAATCTTGGTTTTGAACTTACAAATGCTCAAAAGCGCGTAATTAAGGAAATACGCAATGATTTTAAAAGCGGCAAGCAAATGAATCGCCTGTTACAGGGAGATGTTGGAAGCGGAAAAACTCTGGTTGCGCTCATTTGTATGCTTATTGCGATTGATAACGGATTTCAAACTTGCATAATGGCGCCTACTGAAATTCTTGCAAATCAGCATTATCAAACAGTTAATGATTTTTTAAATGGAATTGATATTGAAGTAAGGCTGCTTACAGGCTCAACAAAAAAGTCGGAACGAAAACTACTTGATGACGATTTAATGTCAGGTAAAATAAACATTCTTATCGGCACGCACGCATTGATTGAAGATACTGTACAATTTCATAATCTTGGCTTTGTTGTTATTGATGAACAGCATCGCTTCGGCGTTGAACAGCGGGCTAAACTTCGCAGCAAAAACCGTATTGCGCCTCATGTTCTTGTGATGACGGCAACGCCAATACCGCGTACTCTTTCGATGACTCTTTACGGAGATTTGGATATATCAATAATAGACGAACTGCCGCCCGGACGCAAGAATGTAAAAACATTTCATCTTTTGGAAAATAGACGCTTGCAACTGTTTGGATTTATGCGAAAGCAAATCATGGCAGGACGTCAAATTTACGTTGTTTATCCGCTGATAAGAGAATCTGAAAAAATGGACTATAAAAATCTTGAAGATGGATATTTTGCAATAACGCAGGCTTTTCCTGCACCCGAATATGTTACCTGCGTTGTGCATGGAAAAATGAAAGCCGCCGAAAAAGATTTTGCAATGAATTATTTTGCATCAGGCAAAGCGCATATTCTTGTTGCTACATCCGTAATTGAAGTTGGTGTTAACGTGCCTAATGCAAGTATAATGGTGATTGAAAGCGCCGAGCGTTTCGGGCTTTCTCAACTTCATCAGTTGCGTGGGCGTGTTGGTCGCGGAGCCGAACAGTCGTATTGCTTTTTGATGAGCGATGTAAAATTGACGACCGAAGCCCGCAAGCGACTGCAACTTATGGTCAGAACAAATAACGGATTTGAAATTGCCGAGGAAGATTTAAAGTTAAGAGGACCAGGTGATATTGAAGGCACGCAGCAAAGCGGACTGCCATTTAATTTAAAAATATCGAATCTTGCAAAGGATGGAAAACTTTTGGGATATGTACGAAACATCGCTTCCGCAATTTTAAATGAAGATAATTTGCTCGAATTGAAAAAAAATTCGTTACTTCGTAAAATATTAGACAAAGATTTCAAAAAAACTATTGATTACAGCGATATAAGTTAGAAATATGAAAAAAATTTTATTATTAATATATTTATTGACGATAGATGTTATTTTATTAGCTCAAATTACATCATTTTCCGATTGTGAAAATGTTAAAAATTCGGCGAATTTCGCTTTTCAAAATGGCGAAACCATAACACTTGTTGCAAATTACAAATGGGGACTTGTAAACACAAGCGTGGGCGAAGCCGTATTAAAACTGTCAAAAGAAGACTATAACAATCAGATACATTTTGTGGCATCGGTAAGCATAAAAACTTACGGTTTTTTTGATGCCTTTTTCAAGGTGCGCGATTATTTCGTTAGCAAATTCAATGCCGACAATATGAAACCTTCGTATTTTTCTCAGAATACTCACGAAGGAAAATACACCAAAAAAAGCACAATGTATTTTGACTGGGAAAACAATAATCTGTCAGGTAAAAAACAGCGTAAAAAAAGTCCCGAACGCGAATATTCCATTGCTTTGAACGGTTGTATGTTTGATTTTATATCGTTTATATATTTTCTGCGTAACATGGATTTCAATTCAATTAAAACAGGGTCTGATTTTTTGGTAACCTTTGCTTTGGATGACATTTTAAAAACTCTGAACGTGCGTTATGTCGGCACAACCACAATAAAAACGCGGGCAGGAAAGTTCAACGCCATTGAAATTGTTGTACAGTTGCTCGAAAACGATACGTTTGCAAGTGAACCGGAAATGTCGCTCTACCTCAGCAACGATAAAAATCATATACCACTGTATGCCGAAATGCCTTTAAGGATAGGCAAGGTTTACATATCGTTTGATAATTCCACCAATATGAAGTATCCCGTTACAAGCAAACTGTGATTATTTTAGTGATATGGATTAAATCTACCGCGTTTTGATATTATCATCTTTATATCGTGAACATCGTTGAGAGATATTATTGCAGATATTTCAACGATGAAGAAACAAACAGAATTGCAAATACACACAAAATTATTTTTTATTTCCGTTTCGTAATGCACTGTAATATAAATAAATTAAGAAACCTCAAATAAAAAAGCAAAAATTGTTTTAATTCCTAATAAAAAATTTTCTTAATTTAAAAAATAAAAAGTATTTTTGTGCCGTGAAATAATCATGTAAAACATAAAATATGGATAAAACAAAACGTGTTGAAATTGACGATGTTGTAATTCGATTTTCTGGTGATTCCGGCGATGGAATGCAACTTACGGGAACATTATTTGCCGATACGGCTGCACTGCTTGGTGATGGAGTATCGACTTTTCCTGATTATCCTGCTGAAATTCGTGCGCCGCAAGGCACTGTTTCGGGAGTTTCGGGATTTCAGGTTCATATAGGCAGTGGAATTGTTCGTACGCCGGGCGACTACTGCGATGTGCTTATTGCAATGAATCCTGCCGCTTTGCGTGCAAATGCAAAATGGGCAAAAAAGGGAGCGACAATAATTGTAGATGCTGACGAATTTAATGACAAAACTGTTCAACGGGCAGGATTTTCTACTTTAAATCCATTCGAAGAACTCGGATTGCAGGATAACAATATAATTCTTGCTCCAATAACTTCTCTTACAAAAGAAAGTTTGAAGGACAGCGGGCTGGACAATAAAATGATAGTACGAAGCAAAAATATGTTTGCTCTTGGTATTTGTTATTTTATATATGACCATCCGTTTGAGTTTACATTCAAATACTTTAAAAATAAATTCAAGAAAAAACCCGAATTTATCGAACCCAACAAAAAAGTACTTGTTGATGGTTATAACTATGCAGCCAATACTCATGCTCATGCCAATACATATAAAGTAGTATCGCAAAAGAAAGAAAAAGGAACGTATCGAAGCATCAGCGGAAATCAGGCAACAGCGTGGGGACTGATTGCAGCAGCTGAAAAAGCAAACTTGCAACTGTTCTGCGGTTCGTATCCGATTACGCCGGCAACAAACATTCTTGAAGAATTGGCGATACACAAAAATCTTAATGTAAAAACGCTTCAGGTAGAAGATGAAATAGCGGGAATATGCACAGCGATAGGCGCTGCATTCGCAGGAAATTTTGCAGTAACAACAACTTCCGGTCCCGGACTGTCGTTAAAGTCGGAAGCGCTGGGACTTGCCGTAATGGCTGAACTGCCGCTGGTGGTTGTTGATGTTCAACGCGGCGGACCTTCGACAGGATTACCCACAAAAACCGAACAGTCAGACCTAAGTCAGGCGCTGTACGGACGAAACGGAGAATGTCCTGTTGTAGTGATAGCGGCAAGCACGCCGTCAAACTGTTTTCATTATGCTTTTCATTCCGGTAAGATTGCAATGGAACACATGACTCCAGTTATTTTGCTAACCGATGGATTTATAGCAAACGGTTCGGAACCATGGAAAATCCCTGCAATGAAAGATTATCCGTTGATATGCCCGCCGATTGTTCACGAAGGCGATACAGACTATAAGCCATACAAACGCGATGAACTCCGTTTGGCTCGACGCTGGGCATTGCCCGAAACCAAAGGATTGGAACATCGTATTGGAGGGCTTGAAAAGGATTTTATTACAGGCGAAGCATCTCACGACCCTGTTAATCATCAAAAAATGGTTGATATTCGCGCTGCAAAAGTTGCACGTGTACAGGACTTTATTCCCAGTCAGGAAATTATCGGCGATGACAGCGGAGAACTTCTTGTTGTGGGCTGGGGCGGCACTTTCGGACATTTATTTTCTGCGGTTAATGATTTGCAAAACGAAGGCAAAAAAATCAGCCTTGCTCATTTTAATTATATCAATCCGCTTCCGAAAAATACGGAAGAAATATTCAAACATTTCAAAAAGATTGTCGTTTGCGAATTAAATCTCGGACAGTTCGCCGATTATTTGCGAACGAAATTTTACGGCATAAGGTTTGAGCAGTATAACAAGGTTCAGGGATTACCGTTTACGGTAGTAGAACTGAAAGAAAAATTTGAACAGTTATTAAAGTAAAACTAAACATTAATAAAACAATAAAGATGGAATATACTCAACAAGATTTCAAAAGCAGTATGGAAATAAAATGGTGTCCCGGTTGCGGCGACTATGCGGTATATGCAGCCGTACAGCGCGCTCTTCCTGTTGTAGCCAAAGAATTGAATTATACAAAAGAGAGATTTGCCTTTATTTCGGGAATAGGATGTTCGTCTCGTTTTCCGTATTATGTAAACTGCTACGGATTTCATGGAATACACGGACGCGCTTCGGCAATATCAACAGGCGTGAAAGTTGCCAATCCACATCTCAGCGTATGGCAAATCACAGGAGACGGCGATGCTTTGGCTATCGGCGGAAACCATTTTATACACGCTATTCGTAGAAATATTGATATAAACATACTTCTGTTCAACAATCAAATCTACGGATTGACCAAAGGACAGTATTCGCCGACATCAAAACTCGGAATGATAACCAAAACATCTCCGTACGGAACCGTCGAACATCCTTTTAATCCGGGAGAACTGATAATAGGCGCACGAGGAACATTTTTTGCTCGTTCGCTTGATGTTGAAATAAAACTGTCAACCGAAATTATGACGGAAGCGGCAAAACATGACGGAACATCGGTAATGGAAATGCTTGTAAACTGCGTAATATTCAACGATAAGGCTCACGGCTACATTTCAGACAAGGAAAACAGAGAAGACCGTACTATAATTCTGCACCATGGGCAACCAATGATTTTTGGAAAAAACAAAGACAAAGGTCTTGTTCTTGACAAGGAAAACATGCAACTTAAAGTTGTTGAACTCGGCAAAGACGGAATTACAGAAAACGATATTCTGATACATAACGCCGAAAATCAAGACACTGGAATACACATGATGCTTGCAGGAATGAAAATGCCCGAAATGCCAGTTGCGCTTGGAATTATCCGTAATGTAAAAGACAAAACATACGACGATAACGTGCGCGACCAGCTTGAAGAAGTTAAAGCAAAAGCAAAAGTACACTGCGTTGACGACCTTCTGCACAGCGGCGCAACATGGGAAGTGGAATAAAATTATACTTTGCGCACGGTAAAAATGTGAGATTAAAAAGCAATAGATTTTATAATAACACAATAATTTATTAATTAAAAACATAAAAGATTATGAATAATTTAAAAATTGAAAGATTCAGATTTCAAAGTTTAAAGAATGTGGAATTTACTCTGGTAGTTCCGCATATCGTTAACATTGTTGAAAAGCATCCCATTGTCGAACAGCAATTACAGAAACGCATGGATGCATTAAAAGCCCTTTTGCCCGAACTGGACAAAATAGAAGCGCAGGAGCGCAAATGGCATGATGCAAAACAACTTGACGAATACGAACGCCTGCGCGACTCATACGTCAATACCCTGATACGTACAGAGCGCACATATTCGCGCGTGGCGGTTCCGGGATATGAAGACGCATCGGCAAAACTTACAGCCCTGTTCGACAAACACGGACGCGACATTGCAGACGACAGAAATACCGCCGAAACACAACGCCTGTACAATCTGGCAGAAGACATTGACCGCACCGCAGGCATGATTGAAGCCCTGACTGTGCTTGCCCTCCTGCCCGTTTACAACGCCATGAAAGAAGCAAATACGCATTTCGACGAACTGTGGCAACGCCGAAACGCCGAACTCAGCGAAGCGGAACATGTTGACAGCAAAGCCATACGTGCAGCCTGCGTAAAAGCCTTGAACGCCCTTTACGATGGAATAGAATACTGGGCTGCAGAAAGCGAAAATACGGCATGGAAACCGCTTATAGATGAAATCAGCCGATTAGGCACTTATTACCAACAGCAGATAAAAGCACGGACAACACGCCGCAAAAACAGTGAGAACAGCGAAAACGAACCCTTGATTCAACCCGCAACAGAATAAAATATCAATATCTTCGGGCGATTGGATAAAATAAAAAAGAAATATAAAATCGCCCCGGGCGACGGGAAAAAATAACAAAAGAATGTCAAATTGACTCGGGCGATAAAACAAAGTAAACAGAAAACATTAAATCGCTCAGGGCGATTAGATAAACAAAACTAAAATTGTCAAATCGCCCCGGGCGA
>JAIRRX010000115.1 GCA_031255755.1 Prevotellaceae bacterium
AAACTTTGATTGCGATACGGCAGATACATCCGACACCATAAATACAGATTCAGAACAGGAAAATATTTACGACAGTAATAATCTATTTTAGCAGATAGAAAGATGACCAAATAAAAAACTTCGACAGTTTCTAAAAATTGTCGGAAAATCTTCTTTGGAAAATCATTTATAATGTTTTGTTCGTCATTGCGAACCCGCAAAGGTGAAATAGCACGTCATTGCGAGGAGCGTAGCTACGAAGCAAACCAGAAATTAATAGTGAACGTCTGGGTTGCTTCGCTAACGCTTGCAATGACGTGCTATGTTATAAATGCTTTCCAGAAAAAGTCTAATACCTCAACAGTATAAATTATCAACTTTTTCAACATACCCCCTAAATTTTTGCGAACAATCAAAAAAATAATTACTTTTGCAGCAGTATTAATAAAAATTTAAGGGTGTTTATGACAAAAAATGCAAATTTGCGTTTTGATGCATTAAAGGAATGTACAAGACGCCACGCTGAAAGATTTCACATGGAAAATGCAAAAATTTCGGAATATTTCGGAATAAATGTTTTTGACAGGGAAACAATGCGCAAGTATTTGTCGGCAGATGCTTTTGCCGCTGTTGAAAATGCCGTTGACGGCGGAGAAAAAATAGACAGAAAATATGCTGACCTCATTGCCGCAGGAATGAAAAACTGGGCTGTAGAACGCGGAGTAACACATTACACTCACTGGTTTCAGCCGCTTAACGAGGCTACAGCCGAAAAACACGATGCCTTTATCGAACCTGATAAAAATTCGAGAGTGTTTGAGAGTTTTAAAGGCGATTTGCTTGTGCAGCAGGAACCTGATGCATCAAGTTTTCCGAGCGGAGGATTGCGCAATACTTTTGAGGCTCGCGGCTATACCGCTTGGGATCCTTCATCGCCTGCTTTTATAATCGACAGGACGCTTTGTATTCCAACAGTTTTTGTTTCGTACACAGGCGAGTCGCTTGACCTTAAAACGCCATTATTGAAAGCAAATGCAGCGCTTGATAAAGCCGCAACAAAAGTTTGCCAGATGTTCGACAGAGATGTGAGACGAGTATATTCTACGCTGGGTCTTGAACAGGAATATTTTTTGGTTGACAGTGCGCTGTTTAATGCGCGTCCCGACCTGCTGCAAACAGGACGCACTCTCATGGGACATACCGCCGCAAAAGATCAACAACTCGAAGATCATTATTTCGGCTCCATTCCATCACGCGCATCCGCTTTTATGAAAGATTTGGAAACCGAAGCCTATAAACTTGGAATACCGCTGAAAACACGACATAACGAAGTTGCGCCTCATCAGTTTGAGTGTGCGCCTTCATTTGAAGAAGCAAACCTTGCAATAGACCATAATCTGCTATTAATGTCGCTAATGCGGAAAATTGCAAAACAGCATCAACTGAAAGTTATTTTTCACGAAAAACCCTTTGCGGGAATTAACGGATCAGGAAAACACAGCAACTGGTCAATGATGACCGACAAAGGAAAAAATCTTCTGTCGCCCGGAAAAACTCCTCGTACGAACTTACAGTTTCTTACATTTTTTGTATGCACGATAAGCGCAGCGCACGAACACGGATATTTGCTCATGTCGAGCGTTGCAAATCTTTCAAATTCGTATCGACTGGGCGGAAATGAAGCGCCGCCAAGTATTTTATCGGTATTTTTGGGAAAAACTTTGTCGGAAATTCTTGATTCACTCGAAAATACAATAAGTACAAAAAAGATGACGCCGGACGAAAAAACCGATTTGAAATTGAATATTGTAGGTAAAATTCCAGAAATAATGCCCGATAATACAGACAGAAACCGCACATCGCCGTTTGCTTTTACAGGAAACCGATTTGAGTTTAGGGCAGTTGGTTCGTCAAGTAATCCTGCTGCATCAATAATTGTGCTGAATGCGGCTGTTGCTCAACAGTTAACAAAATTTTACGGCGAAGTGGAAGAGTTTATTGCAAAAGGAATGAAAAAAGATGAAGCAATATTTCAGGTTTTACGCAAATTTATAAAACAATCGCACAACATATTGTTTGATGGCAACGGTTACAGCCTCGAATGGCATGACGAAGCGCAAAAACGCGGACTGAAAGGCATAAACAGTACCACAGACGCATTCGGAGCATACTTGATGGAAAATTCTCGGAAACTTTTTTCACAGTTCAATATTTTTTCCGACAGAGAACTTGAAGCCCGCTACGAGATTATGAACGAAACATACATGAAAAAAATTCAGATAGAATCGCGCGTTTTGGGTGATTTGGCAATTAATCATATCATACCTATCGCCATTCAATATCAAAACGTGTTAACAGAAAATCTTAGAGGCTTGAAAGAATTTTACAGCGAAAAAGAATTTGAACAACTTGCTGCGCCACAATTGGCGACACTCAAAGAAATATCAATGCACGTAAAGGAAATTCGCACACAGGTAGAAAATATGATTGAAGAACGCAAAAAAGCAAATGCAGTTGAAAATATTGTCGAAAAGGCAAAAACATATTCCAACAAGGTACTGCCGTATTTGAACTCTATTCGTTATCATATTGACAAACTTGAACTCGAAATTGACGATGCAATGTGGTCATTGCCAAAATACAGAGAACTGCTGTTTTTACATTAAAATGGTTTGTTATAATTTAAAAACAGAATATTTGTTTTCAATATTTCTTAATTCACATTTTTGTTGGCTTTTGTGTAAATATATTTTGAACAGTAATTTAAGATTTTGATATTATTTTGCAGTTTCGTTGACCTTTTTACGTATCCATAACGCATTTGCAAAACATATTACAAAAAGAATTGCAAAACCTGCCGAGAATGTGAATATCAGAGTTGAACCAATACTTGCGCTGTCGAACAAAATAAATATTTTTTCGATATAAAAATTACGAATAATCAAAACTGTTACAAACGCAAGCGCAAATATGAATACGGTAAGCAATAAACCCAACATCTGGTAAGGCTTTGCAACTGTTGAACGCGAATATCCGAGCAAAATCAGGTTTTCGAGTTTTTCTCTATTTTTGTAAATAAGCAAACTGATACTCAACAACATCAGCGATACCGCCAGAAGCGTAATTATTAAACCGATTATAAGCACGGTAATTATTACCAAACGGAGAAAATATGCGGCTTTACCCGTATTGCCTCTGTAATCGGCGATTTCATAATTTTTTTCGCCAAAATATTTTGCAATCAGCGGGTCGCTTGGATTGTAAGTTTCAACAAGAATACGGGACGGCTTTGATGTTTTTTCATTTTCGTGTCCATATTCGGCGTTTGCATATTTCAAAAATGACTCGGGTGCAAGTATTGTGTTCAGTTTATCGGAAAAGCCTGCAATGCGGGCATCAAAGTTTTTGCTTTTACCGTTTCCGTAAATTGTTACGGTTAATTTTATTTTTTCTACCAGATTTTCCGAAACCTGCGGCAATCCCTGCGACTGTGCAAATCCGAAGTTATACAGAGTAAGATAAGTTCGTGGAAGAATGATGGGAATATCGCTTTGTTCATCTGTCCAAGTCCATTTTTCGCTTTGCACGTCTATAAAATCATCGGGAACGGATTCAAAAAACATTTCCGTATAAAACCGTCCGAAAGCAGATGATGAAACAGAAGCACGAATACCGAATTTGCTTGATGTGAAAAAACCGATTTTTTTTACAAAAGGCTGTTGTTTTATGTCGTCAACATCTTTTTCGCTAAAAGTATTTGATGCAGGCGAAAGATTGGACAGTGTTGAAACTTTTTTATTTATAACCAGAAAATCCGGTTTCAAAAAACTGTCGTTGGAACTGTAAAGCGGTTTGGTATCGGCATAAAACTGAATACCGAACAGAATTATAGAAAGTCCTGTAAAACCTGCAAAAACATAACCTGCAAGTTGAGGAATGCTCAGATTTTTTTTTAATAATTTCCACATTAATGTCATAACCGTATTTTATAATTATAATTGAATTTATAAGTTTCGCCCAGCGATGCAACCATTAGCGCCGCATTTTGATTTTTTACTTCGGCGGCAATAAGCGAGCAGGCTATTGTGTAATTTGTTTCGTCAAGATGGCTGAATGTTTCATCAAGTAAAAGAAAATCGAAAGGTTGACAAAGCGAACGAATTATTGCAACTCGCTGTTTTTGTCCGAATGAAAGCAACGACAGCGGACTGTTAATTTTTGACGAAATTCCCATCTGTTCAAACATTTCTTCAATCTGTCGTTTTGTTTTATGATTTGTAAGGCGATTTTTTATTTCTATATTTTCCATTGCCGTCAATTCTTCAAACAGACGAAAACCTTGAAAAACAAGACTTATATGATTGCTGCGCAGTTCTCTTTTTTGATTGGAATTAAATGCTTTGACATTTTTTCCATCAAACATAATTTCACCCGAATAGTCGTTACGCCTGCAATAAATAAAATCGAACAGAGATGATTTACCTTTACCCGATTCGGAAAAAATCAAGTAAGTATTTTGCTTTTCAAAGCAAATATTTTTAAGCCATATTTCCGAACCTGAAACATCAGACTCTGAAAATATATCGGGCTTTACTGTATTTAATGCTATTGTTTTCACAATTATTTTATTTGTTTGAATTTTCTACTTATAACTTTTACTTTTCCATTTATTATAATTTAATATCCTCCAATACTCAACTCATTGGAGTTTTTCTTTGCCAAGCAATGATGTACTTTTCATTTTTTCGTTATTAACATTCATTTTCTTTCGCCCGTACGATTTAAGCCTGATTTGTTCGGGCGTATCCGAGCGGTTCGCACAAAGCGCTGTCGTTGACATGAAATACAGTCGGCAATTCGTGCGAACCGCAAGCAACCATTCTATCCTAAAACAACATTATTGCTGTTTTGTTTAATACGCCATTTTATTTGTGTTTGATTGTGATTATTAATTCATTCAATTCGACACAAAATATTCTGACAGGAGTTTATCAATTTCTTTAAGAAGAACTTTCGAGGCATAATTATTATCGCTTAATTTTATTTTAAACTCAGAGTTATGTATGCCTGTGGTATTTATATTTATTGATTCTAACTTTTCAAGCAACGGCATAACCATACGTCCTTCCTGTGTCATTGCTATATATGTTTTCAACAGAGCCGGATAATCGTTGATATTTATATTCAAATAAAAATAAGCCATTGCAGCTTTCAGTTCTTTGCCGAAATTTTTTGACGATGTTATATTTGAACTGTAACCTTTGTCAAGGAATTTTGCAATTGCTTCGGGAGCGCCGGTAAAATATGCAATATTTTTGTTTACTGCACAATAAAGGTTTAAATTCTTTACCTGTTGCGAATAATAACCATCCGAATTTTTAGCAAATCCCATTTGTTCTATCAAAGCAATTACGTCATTTTCTTTGCCTTCTACAATACCTGCTGCTATTGCAAAATCGGGATTCATAAGATTGGCAAGTCCCGAAAGACTTCCGATACAATCACCTGTGAAATTTTCGAGAACAGAGGTTATTTTTTCATCATACTGCTCTATCATCAATTTCAAAGCATAATTATAATTGCTTGTATATCCGCTGTATTTTTCAATAACAACTTCTTCGCTGTCTGTTACATTTCCATCTTCGTCAATTATTTCAACCTGCTCGGTTGATGTTTCGGAGGAGTTTTCGCCTGTTTGCATACCGATAGTTTTTTTGTAATTGTTGTAAATATCAAGCGGTTTAACTGCAAATTTGAAAGCCATTAAACTTTGATCGGGAAAATATGCGTACAAATTGCTGTCAAAATCTGTTTTATATAAATTTCCAAATGCTTCCATCGCTTTCTCTTCTGGCATCATTTTTAATTTTGCAACAAATTCACCCTTTTCGGAATTAATACTCACTGACATTGATAGATCTTTGTATGCTGCCATACTTTCCAAGGCTGCATAATCTGTTGTGTAATCCATGTGATAAGTGAAAATATCAAATAATTTAAAGAAGAAATTATTTTCGCAATATATATAAATATCGTTTTTGTCGGAATAATCGGCTTTAAATAATTCATTTGCAAGAATACTTTTTGATTCATCCTTATTGAAAATATCAATACCGTGAGCCATAGCATTAGACATTACGGCAATTTCGTCATTCCATTGCATAATTGATTCTCCATCCGGCAATACAATAAATTTACTTTCGATGTCAATTTCACTAAATAATTCCATTTTTTGAAGAAGACCCTCAAAAGTTTTCAAATTATCTATCAAAAATACAATACCGTAATATGGATACGTACTTTCTGCGCCTATTCCCATATAAGCAAAAATATTATCAAGATTTAAACCCGAAGTGCGGGTATTTTTCAAAAAATCCTTGATAATTGTTGCATTTTGGGCAGATTCATATTCAATTTCTTTTTGCAAAACTTTATAAAACTCATACTGTTCAGGATTGTTTAAGCCTGCTTTGTCAACAATCTGTTTGGAATTAAGTGATAATACAATTGCTGCATCCTTAGGAACAGCAACGAGATGTGAATTGGTTACGCTTTTTTTTGAGCAACCGCCGATAATTACGCTGCACAGCGCAATAATAACTGATAATTTAACTGTTTTTTTCATTTCTTAATTTGTTTATAATGTTATATAATTTGTTTATTTTTACTTAAAAAATCATTTCAAATCCTGTATATTTCTGCAATATTTTGGGAATTACTATTCCTTGTTCGGTTTGATTGTTTTCGAGTAATGCTGCAACAATTCGCGGCAATGCCAGTGCGCTTCCGTTAAGCGTATGTGCCAACTGCGTTTTTTTGTTTTCATCACGATAACGCAATTTCAAGCGATTTGCCTGAAATGATTCAAAATTTGATACGGAACTTACTTCAAGCCATCGTTTCTGCGCTATCGAATAAACTTCAAAATCATAAGTGAGCGCCGATGTAAAACTCATGTCTCCGCCGCAAAGACGAATAATTCTGTATGGCAATTCCAACTGTTTAATAATTTCTTCAACATGATTTACCATTCTGTTCAGCGCTTCATAAGAATTTTCAGGCAACGAAAGTTCAACAATTTCAACCTTATCAAACTGATGCAGGCGATTGAGTCCGCGTACATCCTTACCGTATGAACCTGCTTCGCGCCGAAAACACGGAGTATAAGCCGTCATTTTCACAGGAAAATCGGATTTATTCAAAATCATATCTCTGTAAATATTTGTTACAGGAACTTCGGCTGTCGGTATCAGATAAAAATTATCAAGTTCTGTATAATACATTTGTCCTTCCTTGTCGGGCAAATTACCCGTTCCAAAACCCGAATGTTCATTAACCATAATCGGCGGTTCTATTTCCAAATATCCTGCTGCGGTATTTATATCAAGAAACATCGAAATCAATGCTCGCTGTAAACGCGCTCCTTTGCCTTTATAAACGGGAAATCCTGCGCCTGTGAGTTTTACTCCGAGTTCAAAATCAATAATATCATATTTTTTTGCAAGTTCCCAGTGAGGCAAAGCATTATGCAGTTCGGCAATTATTCCATCTCTGCGCACTTCGACATTATCATCCGCTGTTTTGCCGACAGGAACCGATGAATGAGGAATATTAGGCAACAAAACTATTTTTTCGGAAAGAAGTTTTTCAACTTCAATCTGCTCATTTCGCATTTTGTTTGAAATTTCTTTAAGTTCAACGCTTTGCTGCTTTGCCAAATTAGCTTCCGCATGCTTACCCTGTTGAAATAATATTCCTGTTTCCTTTGCAATTTTATTTTGTTCTGCAAGGTTTGCATCAAGTTTTGTCTGAATAGCTTTTCTTTCGTCGTCGAGTTTTATAATCTCGTCAATAATATTTTTAGCATCAAACCCTTTAACACTCAGGCGTTCGACAATATAAGAGGGATTATCCCTCAGTTGTTTTACAGTTAACATTTATAATCTATTTTAAAAAATCATACAAAGATACTAAACAAAATAATATTTTTAGAATAATTTATTTGAAAAAATCATTTTTTGTAACGGATAATATTTTTTTAGGATTACATAAAAAACACAAATATTGATTTTCAATTATTTGATAACATAAGACAGATTTGTTTTTTGCTGAAAAAAACTATAAAATGTGTTAAATATCAATTAAAATACAGTATAAAAATGAAAAACAGGTAAGGATGAAAAATGTTTCATCACGACAAATAAAATTATCAAACCAACGAATCAACAATTAATAATAAAATGTTATCTTTGCGAAATGAAAGCATTAAAATACATACTCGCAACTGTTTTGTTACTGTTTGTTTTTTCGAGTTTCTCACAGGTTGAAATCACAAAATCTACCGAAAAAACACGCATTGAAGGCAAAATTTATTATATTCATCATGTAAAACAGGGAGAAACAATATATTCGCTTTGTAAAGTTTATAATGTTACTCAGAAAGAACTTACAACTGCAAATCCGCAACTGTCGCAAGGTTTAAAAGCCGGACAGACAATAAAAATTCCCTTTAAGGATGAATTGAAAACGGAAACCGCAAAACCAAAAGTCGCAACAAAACAGGAAAATAAAGAAATCAAAAAATCCGAAAAACCAGATACGGAACAAACAGCAAATTCTGCTGTAAAGCACAGAATAAAAAGCGGAGAAACTCTTGAATCTATTGCAAAAAAATATGAATGTACGGTTGAAGATATTTTAAAATGCAATCTGTTTCTGGATAAAAATTCAAAATTAAAAAAAGGTCAGTATCTTACTGTGTGTCCTGCAAAAAGCGAGCCGCTGCAACCTGAAAATGTTGCGGAAAATGCGCCTGACGTGGATAGTACGGTTTTGCAAATCAACGAACAGAATATTGATATTGAATGTGGCGAAAATTTATATTCCGGCGATATGATGAACATTGTATTAATGTTGCCTTTAAAAGCGGCGGAAATAAATTCCAATCTTGAAAAAAATCAACGTATTGCTTATGAGTTTATCGAATTTTACGAAGGTTTTCTTCTTGCGGCAGATTCGCTGAACAGTAAAAATATTTCGATAAATCTTACGGTTTTTGATGTATATGATGCACAAACGCTGAAAGATGCGTTAAACTCGCCATTATTCAACGAAGCGCAGTTAGTCATCTGTCATATTCCTAAAAATCTGATGGATACTTTTGCAAAAAGTACGTCAGGACGCAAAGTACCTGCTGTTTTGTCTTTTTCTCACGACAAGGAAGATGTTGCTAAAAATGAATATTTTATTCAAGCCTTTGCTCCCATATCGTTTCAAATCGAAAAATTAAACAAAATACTGTGCGGAGTTGATGAAAACATTGTTGTGATTCATGATGAAATAACCGATACTACAGATTTTGTCAAATTTATTAAAAGGCTTGAAGACTGCGGAAAAACCGTAAAAACATATCATTATCAGTTGCACGGAAGCCATAACGAAAATTTACAGGAAATGTTCAACATCAACGGTAAAAACAGTATAACCGTATTATCAAGCAATAAAGTTTTTGTAACGGATGTATTGTCAAAACTGAATGAGCTTTCGATAAGTCGCAAATATGATATGACTGTTTACGGACAGCCTCAATGGAAATCATTTGAAGAAACTTTAAATTTCGACCACATTCATAATGTGAATTTGTCGATAATCCAGTCATCTTTTGTTGATTATAAACGAGATGAAGTAAAAAATTTCATAAGCAAATACAGATATTATTATAAAGGCGACCCGTCTCGATTTTCGTTTCACGGTTACGATTTGGGAATTTATTTTATTGACATGCTGGCTAAATACGGAACAAATTTTATGAACTGCATAACAAATGAAGAAGCAGCAACGCTTTTGCAAACTCGGTTTAAGTTCGACAGAATTTCGCCACAAGGAGGTTTGGTAAATACAGAATCGCTGCTGCTGCGATATACAAAAGAATTCAATACTGCGGTTGAATAACAAAAAACTGATTGTCAATATGTATGGTTTTAACGACAGATGACTTATTCCGAAACTCTAAATTATCTTTTTAACAGTTTGCCGATGTTTCACAGAATCGGCGCTGCCGCGTATAAAGCAAATCTGGATACGACATTGCGGTTAGACGAAGTTTTTAATCATCCGCACACAAAATTCAAATCCGTGCATGTTGCAGGAACAAACGGCAAAGGTTCCGTATCTCACATTATGGCTTCGATTTTGCAAAGCACAGGTTATAAAGTCGGACTTTATACTTCGCCGCATTTAACCGATTTTCGCGAGCGAATAAAAATCAACGGAAAAGAAATTTCGGAAAATGAAGTTATACATTTTGTTGAAAAATACAAATCCGTTTTTGACGAACTTCATCCATCGTTTTTTGAAATGACTGTTGCTTTGGCATTTGATTATTTTGCTCGACAACAGATAGATATAGCCGTTATAGAAGTCGGACTCGGCGGACGACTGGATTCTACAAATATAATTTCACCTCTGTTAAGCGTGATAACAAATGCAGGTTTCGACCATACGGAATTTTTAGGAAAAACTATTACTGAAATTGCAAGTGAAAAAGCAGGAATTATCAAACATAAAACGCCTGTTGTTATCGGAGAATGGGATGATGAATCGGCAATCGTATTTTCGCAAAAAGCAATGCGCGAAAATGCCGAAATTGTTTTTGCTTCGCAATGTGTAAAAATTAGCGACACAAGGCAATACGACACATATCAGGAATTTGAAATATCTGCATTAAATGATAATTTTAAAAATTTTGACAATAAAAATATAAAACTTGATTTACTTGGAAATTATCAGCAAAAGAATGTAGTTACAGCGCTTGTTGCGATGTCTGTTTTACAAAGAAATAATTTTCCAAAAATAACTTATGATGCAATATTTGAAGGATTTGCAAATGCCGCGAAAAGAACAGGCTTGCGCGGACGCTGGCAAATTCTTTCTAAAAATCCGCTTACAATTTGCGATACGGGACATAATGCTCATGGTTTGGCTTTGAGTATGACTCAACTGAAATCAATCAAACGAAATAATCTGTTTTTTGTTTTTGGAATAGCAGGCGACAAGGATTTGAATTCATTGTTACCGTTTTTGCCAAAAGATGCATTTTATATTTTCACCAGCGCCGATATTCCGCGAGCAATGCCTGCCACCGACCTTGCAAGGCGATGTTTTGCAGCAAATCTGCACGGTAAAACAATTCCAAATGTAAAAGATGCATTGTCTTATGCACAAAAATCAGCGCAAAATAATGATGCGATTTTTATCGGAGGCAGTACTTATGTTGTTGCCGAAATTATAGATGTTTTTGTGTGAAAATTAAAACAGGCATTTATATAATGAAGTAATAATGCAAACTATTTTCGGAAACAGATATTACCAATTTTCTGTATTTGAAAAATATTTGTATCTTTGTTGTAAGGAAAGTTTTTTAAAAGATGTTTTTTACACATTTTGGTTATTTGTTTGTTGCTCGCTTTAACCGATGACTTTTTTAATTTAAAATCACATAATTTACAATGGGAAATATATTAGCAATAGTGGGACGTCCTAATGTCGGAAAATCAACATTATTCAATCGTTTAGTCGGAATGCGTCAAGCAATTGTTGACGAGATGTCGGGAGTTACTCGCGACCGTCATTATGGAAAATCCGACTGGAACGGCAAAGAATTTTCGGTAATTGATACCGGCGGATATGCAATAAATTCCGAAGATATTTTTGAAAATGAAATTCGCAAACAGGTACATTTGGCTATTGAAGAAGCGGATGCAATTATATTTATGGTTGATGTAACAACAGGAATTACCGACTTCGACGATACTGTTGCAGATATTCTTCGCCGTGAAAAAAAGAAAGTTTTTTTAGTTGTAAACAAAGTTGACAACAGCAATCGAATATTCGACAGCCATGAATTTTATAAACTCGGACTTGGCGAACCTTATTGCGTTTCATCAATCAGCGGAAGCGGTACGGGCGATTTGCTCGACGAAGTGGTAAAATGTTTTTCCGAAAATATAACCGCCAATGACAGCGAAACCGACAACATGCCGCGCATTGCCATTGTTGGAAAACCTAATACGGGTAAATCATCTTTGACAAATGCGCTGCTTGACGAAGAACGAAATATAGTAACGCCAATCGCAGGCACTACGCGCGACTCAATAGAAACAAGATACAATAAATTCGGTTTTGATTTCTTTTTAATTGATACGGCAGGATTGCGAAAAAAAAATAAAGTTACCGAAGATTTGGAATTTTATTCCGTTATGCGTTCGGTACGTTCTATTGAAAGTTCGGATGTATGCGTTTTAATGATGGATGCATCGCAAGGCGTTGAAGCGCAGGATATGAGCATTTATAATCTTATCATAAAAAACAAAAAAGGATGCGTAATTGTAATAAATAAATGGGATTTGATAGAAAAGGAAACAAATACCATGCGCGATTATAAAAAGAAAATTCTTGACCGCATAGCGCCATTTACCGATGTGCCTGTTATTTTTGTTTCGGTGATAAACAAACAGCGTATTTATGATGTATTACAAATGGCAATGAAAGTTGCCGAAAACCGAAAGCGCAAAATAGCAACGCGACAACTTAACGAAACTATGCTACCGATAATTGAAACTACTCCGCCGCCTGCAATCAAAGGAAAATATGTAAAAATAAAATATATTACACAACTTGCATCGCCAACGCCTACATTCGCATTTTTTTGCAATTTGCCGCAATATATAAAAGAGCCATATAAACGTTTTGTAGAAAACAGGTTACGCGAAAATTTTGAATTTACAGGTTGCCCGATACAATTATTTTTTAGACAGAAATGACGGTCTCGCTTTCTGGATTGCTTCACTGCTTCGCAGTTCGCAATGACGTTCTTGTTTTTTCTTTGCCCTCGCAATGACGTACTCGCTTTGTTCTTTTCCCTTGCAAAAAAGAAGCCCCCACTTTTGTGGGGGCTTCTTTTTGTTTTTTATGCTTGAAATGACTGCCAATCATTCATGCTGTTTTAATATCTGAATTTATTAATATCCAACAGTCCAGCCTTTGTTTGTGGCTATGCTGCTGTCGCAAGTACCGGTTCCCGGATTGTTTCTAATGAATATATATCCTCCTGTATAGGGTAAAGCCGTAAATATCGTATTAAGAGCATTGGCATCTAACTGATTATCGTGACAAAGCAACCTTGTTAATGCCGTATTATTGGAGACATTCAAGGAAATTAACTGATTATTGTGACACTCCAACCATGTTAATGCCGTATTATTGGAGACATTCAAGGAACTTAACTGATTATTGATACACCACAAATGTGTTAACTTCGTATTATTGGAGACATCCAAGGACATTAACGGATTATCGGAACAATCCAAATGTGT
>JAIRRX010000137.1 GCA_031255755.1 Prevotellaceae bacterium
CGAGATAATTATCGTTGCGTTATTTGCGGCAAAGGTAGAGAAGATGGCGTAGAATTGCAAGTTGACCATATTAAGCCAAAAGATTTAGGAGGAAAAGCAACTATTGAAAACGGACAAACACTTTGTGCGCAACACAATTTTAAAAAGAAAAATTACAAACAAACAGAAACGGGTAAAAAAATGTTTATTCGTTTGTATGAATTGGCAAAATCAGTAGGAGACAAAGACACTGAAAATTTTTGCTCACAAATTTTGGAAGTTTTTGAACGAAACAATATAAATGGACATATTGAATGGAAAAAGTAACAAAGTCAGCAATCTTATAGAACAATCTGACAACATTGTCATTTTGCAAGACATTTTATGCAACTGTTTCAAAGATAAAATCGATAATAATTTATATTATACAAAATTCCGATTATGACTTTTTAATATATAACAAAATAAAAATATCTTTGTAAAAAATAAAAAATGAAAACATTTAAAATAATCTTACTCTTAATAAGTTTGCAAATATCCGCAACAGCGCAAACGAACAGCGACACGCATCAAAAAACCGTATGGAAATTTGACCTGAACAGAGAAATAGATGCGGTAGCAGCGCGTATTGTAAGTAAAAATATTTCGGCTGCCGAACAGCAAAAAGCCGATTACATTATCATGCAACTCAATACTTACGGAGGCGAACTCGGCGCAGCCGACTCAATACGGACAAGGATACTTAACTGCACAATTCCCGTACTGGTTTTTATTAACAATCAGGCGGCATCGGCAGGAGCGCTTATTGCTATTGCTTGCGACAGTATTTACATGCATGCGGGAGGAAGCATCGGAGCGGCAACAGTTGTTGACCGTACAGGCGGAGTTCTTCCTGATAAATATCAGTCATTCATGCGTTCGATGATGCGTTCAACAGCGCAGACGCACGGAAAAAAAACAGTTACACGAAACGGAAAAACAGTTGAAGTTTGGCATCGAGATCCCGAAATGGCGCAGGCAATGGTTGATCCGTCAGTATATATCGAAGGAATTAGCGAAGAGGGAAAAGTGCTTACATTCACCACTCAGGAAGCAATCCGAAACGGCTATTGCGAAGGCGAAGCCGACAATATTCAGGAAGTATTGCAATTAGCAAATATAAGCAACTATACAATGCTTGAATATGAACCTTCATTTATCGATGCGATAATCAACTTTTTACTTAATCCGATAGTGCAAAGTATTCTGATAATGTTGATGTTCGGCGGCATCTATTTTGAATTGCAAACTCCCGGAGTAGGTTTTCCGCTTTGTGCGGCAATATTCGGTGCAATACTGTATTTTGCTCCGCTTTACGTGGAAGGACTTGCCGAAAACTGGGAAATCATTGTATTTATAACAGGTATGATACTGCTTCTTATTGAAATATTTGTAATTCCCGGCTGGGGAATTGCCGGGATTTCTGGAATAATATTGATAGTAGGCGGGCTTACAATGAGTCTGATTGACAATAATATTTTTCATCGCGAACAGGACTTCAACATTGGCGTTATCGTCAAGCCGCTTGCTCTTGTAATTACATCAATATTCATATCATTAGTGGGAATGATGTATTTTGGAAAAAAATTACTGACAAACAGGATTTTTAACATCTCGCTGCAAGCAGAACTTAATACAAACGAAGGTTTTGTGAGTGTTGAAACAGATGAAAAATCATTTGTGGGAATTACGTGTACAACCGTTACGCCGCTAAATCCGTCAGGAAAGGTAATGATTAACAGTGAAATATATACTGCAATTGCCGAATACGGATTTGTTGAAAAGGGCGAAACTGTAATCATCACGCGATTTGAAACAGGACAGTTATACTGTGAAAGAAAAACTGTTTAATAAAATTTACTGAATGTAGCGAAATTCAACGAAATTAATACAGTAAAAATAAACATAGACATAAAACAGAAATCCCGCCGACATAAATTGCTGTTATGTCAGAGGGATTTTGTCGTATTTTGGATTCCGTTTATAATTTGGTTTTATATGATGCTGAAAAATTGCCTTTTGCAATTCGTTTAAGTTTTGATGCTATTAATCTTCGGCGTATTGCAGACAGCCGTTCCACAAAAAGTTTACCTTCCAGATGGTCGTATTCGTGCTGAATGATTCTCGCCACAATTCCATCAAACCATTCATCATGTTTTTCAAAATTTTCATCGAAATATTCAACTCTTACCCGTGATTCTCTGTAAACATCTTCGTGAAGTTTTGGAAAACTGAGACAGCCTTCGTTGTAGCATGTTATTTCGCCTGCGCGTTCCAGTATTACAGGGTTGATAAAAGTTTTTCTGTAATTTTCAAGTTCAGGTTTTTTGTCGGCAAATGTGCTTGCATCAATCACAAACAGGCGAATAGATTTTCCTACCTGAGGCGCTGCCAGCCCTATTCCATCACTTTGAGCCATTGTTTCAAACATGTCGGCAATGAATGTTTGCAGTTCGGGATATGAACTGTCTATTTCTTCCGTTTCTTTTTTCAATACGGACGAGCCGTAAATGTAAATAGGTAATATCATAAATAATACATTTAAATTTAATCTTTAATTTATATTTCTGTTTTGTTCGTTTTGTTTTTGTTCCAGATACGATTGTAAAATTATTACGGCGCTTATTTTATCAATCATTTCTTTATTGCGTCTGTCTGATTTTTTCAAACCGCCGTCTATCATTGTACGGAATGCGATTTTTGATGTAAACCGTTCGTCTGCTTTTACAACGGCAATATCAGGAAATGCTTTACCGAGTTGTTTTATAAATGCTTCAACATATTTTGTTGCATCGGTAGTTTTATTCTGCAAATCTTTTGGAAAACCGACAACAAAAAGTTCCACAGTTTCACGTTTCATATATTCGGATATATATTTAACAGCATCTTTTGCATGTACCGTATCCAGCGCAGTTGCAATTATTTGCAGATTGTCGGTTACCGCAAGCCCAACACGCTTTTGTCCATAATCTATTGCTAAAATTCGTGCCAAAATTATTGCTTATTTTTTAATAATCGTATTTTTCATTAAATATTTTATTTTGTGTCAAGTTTCTCTTTTTGACGTTTTATGTTTGCAGCCAAAAGCGAACAGAGCAGAATACTTATAAATACAATTCCGTAAACTATTCCCTGAATTTCGGCGCTGCCTGCCAAACCATACTGCAACGGCAACGATGCCATAACAGCGGCAACAAGTCCTTTGGGCGCCATTATTGAAATTATTTCACGTTCAAATTCTGGCGTTTCTTTGGATATAATAAACTTTGCTACAACATGGCGTCCTGTAAAAATTAAAACCGAAACAATCATGCTTATCATAAACAAATTTATATCACTGAATTTAAGGCTTATTCCCACATACACAAAGAAATATGTCTGTAATACAAAGCCTATTTCAGAGAAAAACGTACGATGATTTTCATTGAGGATTAATTTTTCGCCTAATGTAAACTTTCGTAAAATTTTATTGCTTGTAAAATAATTTATATTTCCAAGCGTAATTCCATATACAAGCACAGCCGTGCCTCCGTTGAGACTGAACTGGTCGCATATTCCGTAAATAATAAATGCAAATGCAAATGATGCAAACATCATGTTTTTTGCGTCTTTTAAAATACGGTGCTGAAAAACAGCCCACGAAAACCCAAGCACAGCGCCGAGAACAGAAGCAACAGAAAGAGAAACAATCATGTTTATAATGATTTTTACGATGCTCATTTCGCCCGAACGCATATTTTCAAATACTGCCAGACTGATAATCAAACTGAGTACGCTGCTTAATGCCGATTCAAGCGTCAGTATTGTTGTGGATTTTTCATGAAGTTTGAGTTGTTTTACCACAGGAATAACGATTGCAACAGCCGTGCCGCTAACAACAGAACCTATAAAAATACAACTCATAATATCAATATCGGTAAGTATAAAAATAGCAGCTGACGAAATCACGAGCGTTTTGATAAAACACATTACCGTGAGCGCCGTTGCCCTGCCGATTGACTTTCTGATGTCGTAAATATTAAGTTCCGTACCGCTGTCAAACAAAATTACGATAAATGTAACAGTCGTAAAAACATTTCCGAAATTTCCTAAAAATTCCGGTTCTGCCCAGTCCATAATCATTGGACCTATAAAAATTCCTATGCATATAAGAAAAATTACGCCCGGAATTTTTGTGCGTGCAAACAGTGCATTGAAAATATGCGACAAAAAAATCAAACAACCTAATGCTATTATAGCAGTTGATACTGTCATATACCTGATTTTTCAACTGCAAATATACTGAAAATAACTGTGATTGTAAGAAATAATTTGATAATTTATTATTTTTTTAAAATATAACGCAAAAAATTATTGTCAGGTTTTAATATTTGTTGCTTGATAATATTTAAATTCTTAAAATCATTAAATTAAAAATATAACTGTTCGCTCGGTAAATTATTTTTTATAAATTTGTATTTAATTTGATATAAATACACACAAATAATATTGTACAACACTAATTTTTTGTAAATAACAATTTTATTCAACATTATTTTAAACATAATAAAAAACATGCTCTTAATTAAAAACATAAAAAAACTTGTTCAGGTAGAAGATAAGCCGCGTACTTTGGTTGCAGGCAAAGAAATGTCGCAACTGAAATGTATCGACAATGCTTTTTTACTTATTGATAACGACAAAATCGTTGATTTCGGCAATAACGAAAATTTAAATTCCTCAATTTTTGACTGCGAAAATATAACTGTAATCGATGCTGCAGGGCGAATGGTATTTCCTTCATTTTGCGATTCGCATACTCATTTGGTTTATGCAGGAAGTCGAGAAATGGAATATATTGATAAAATTCGCGGTCTGTCATACGCCGAAATTGCAAAACGCGGAGGAGGAATACTTAATTCGGCAAAACTTTTACACGATACCGATGAAGATGAACTTTTAGCACAGTCATTAAAACGAATTGAAGAAATTACAGCCTGCGGCACAGGCGCTGTTGAAATAAAAAGCGGATACGGACTTTCAACAGAAGATGAAATTAAGATGCTGAGAGTAATTAAACGTTTGCGTAAAATGACTTGCATTACAATAAAATCAACATTTCTTGGCGCTCATGCTATTCCTGAAAAATATGCAGACAAAAGAGAAAAATATGTAGATTTGATAATCAACGAAATGATACCGCAAATAGCTGCTGAAAAACTGGCAGATTTTATTGATGTCTTTTGTGATAAAGGTTTTTTTACTGTTGAAGAAACCAGAAAAATATTAATTGCAGGAGCAAAATATGGAATGAAGGCAAAAATTCACGCAAACGAACTTGCAGCATCAGGCGGCATACAGACAGGCGTTGAATGTGAAGCATTGTCTGTTGACCATCTCGAATATACAGGCGACAGTGAAATACAATGTCTGCTCAACAGCAAAACCATGCCGACTTTGCTTCCGGGAGCAGCATTCTTTTTGGGAATGAATTATCCGCCTGCCCGAAAGATGATTGATGCAGGATTGCCGATTGCGCTTGCATCCGATTATAATCCTGGGTCGTCGCCGTCTGGTGATATGAAATTTATATTATCGCTTGCCTGTATAAAGTTGAAAATGTTGCCCGAAGAAGCAATAAACGCATTGACAATCAATTCTGCGTATGCAATGAATTTGTCACAGTCTCACGGAAGCATTGCTCGAGGCAAAACTGCAAATGTTTTCATAACAAAACCAATATCTTCTTACGAATTTTTACCGTACGCATACACCGCAAAACTTGTTGATACCGTAATTTTGAACGGCAAGATAATAAACCTCTGCGGAAAATAATTTAAAATGTAGTACGTACGTCATTGGAAAGAACGCTGCAACCGTATAACGTCATTGCGAACCTGTCAGGGTGAAGCAATCCAGTTTTCGGCGTTAGCCAATCCAGAAACTTATTGTTAATAATGGATTGCTTCGGTGTTCTGCCTCGCAATGACGATGATTGTTAAATCATTTATCCAAAAGAAGGCTAAGGCTTTACCGTTTTTTTTGTGCAGGTTGCCGTATAAAAAACTGTTCGGTTTGTTTTTTGCGTTCTTCCGTTGTATGCGCCACAAATACTTTGTTACCAGTGTACGGGTCGATACCTGTATAATAAATTGCGGAAGCCAGAGTCATTGGAGTTGGCGTGAATGTTTGCACCTGTTCGAGTTTAAGATGAAGATTTTTTGTTTCTATCGACAGTTGTTTCATATCATCAAGCGTGCAGTACGGCAAACACGATATAAAATACGGAATGATTTGCTGATTCAGTTTTTCATCCTTATTTATTTTGTCGAACATGGTTTTCAATATTTTAAATAATTCAAACGATGGTTTTCTGATTGATTTCAAAACTTTGTCGGATGTGTGTTCCGGCGCTACTTTCAGGCGTCCCGAAACATGATGTCTCACTAACTGATTAAAATATTTTTCTCCGTTTTTATCAAGAAAGCCGTTCTTGCCGATAAACAGGTCATAGCGGATACCACTGCCTATGGTTGCTTTTTTTATCAAGGGCAAGGCTTGAATTTTTTTATAAATGGCAATAAGTTTGCTGTGGTCTTTGTTGAGATTGTTACACACAGATGGGAATAAACACGAGGCGCGGCGGCATTTTTTGCAGATGTTTGTATCTTTTCCGCTCATACCGTACATATTTGCCGATGGTCCGCCAATATCGCTTATATATCCTTTAAAATCCGCCATTTTTGTAATTCTTTCTATTTCATTCATAACTGATGTTTCGCTACGATTTGTTATGAATTTTCCCTGATGAGCCGAAATTGTACAGAAACTGCATCCCCCGAAACATCCCCGATGAATATTTACCGAATGTCGAATCATCTCATAAGCAGGAATACGTTTGTTTTTATAACGCGGATGCGGCATGCGAGTGAATGGCAAATCATAAATTTTATCTATCTCGTTTTCGGTCATTGCAGCATAAGGCGGATTTACCACAATATTGTAATCATCGGTCGGCTCGACTATCGTGCGGGGTGAAAACACATTGCTTTCTTCTTCGGTCAGGCGAAAATTTTCCGCAAATTTTTTTCTGTTGCTTTTACATTCCTCGTAAGAATTAAGATATAATATATTTTCGATTGTCGGAATATTTTTTGTTTTATAGGCAGTTTGAGGGATATTTGTCAATGTATCTATTTTTTCGCCTGCAACAATTCGCAATGCTATGTCGATTGCAGCCTTTTCTCCCATTCCGTAAACCAGCAAATCGGCTTTGCTGTCAATTAAAATGCTCGGCAAAACTTCATTTTTCCAGTAATCGTAATGTGCAAGTCGGCGTAGCGAGGCTTCTATTCCGCCGATTATAACAGGTGTAGAAGGATAAAGTTTTTTAAGTATGCTGGTGTAAACGGTTACGGCATAATCGGGACGAAAACCCGCTTTGTTGTCGGGCGTATATGCATCATTGCTTCGTAAACGTTTGTTGGCTGTATAATGATTTACCATACTGTCCATATTACCAGCCGAAACGGCAAAAAACAAACGCGGACATCCAAGTTTTTTGAAGTCGCGCAAATCGTCTCGCCAGTTCGGTTGAGGAACTATTGCAACTCTTAACCCCATATTCTGCCAAACACGTGCAATAATCGCAGAACCGAAAGCAGGATGGTCAACATAAGCATCTCCGCTGAAAAATATTATATCAATATCTTCCCATCCTAAATCGTCAATTTCTTTTTTTGAAGCAGGCAACCACAATTTTTTATCGTAAAACTCATGCATCGGGCTGAAGTTTGTCAATAAACAAAATGCCATCAAGATGGTCAACTTCATGTTGAAAAATAACTGCTGTAAATCCGGAAACAGTATCGGAACATGATTTTAGTGTTTCTGTATCAATATATTTTACAACTATGGTTTGCGACCGCTCTACATATCCTCTTATGTCAGGAATTGACAGACAGCCTTCGCTTCCTGTTTGCCTGTCATCGGAAAAGTGAACGATGTAAACGTTGGCATAAAATTCAAACGGTTTGTTCGGTTTATCAAAACGCTGAACGGCAATCAAACGTCTTGAAATTCCTGTTTGAGGCGCTGCAATTCCTACGCCGGTATTTGCCGTATCCTGTACGGTAAGAAGCATTTGAGTTTTCAGATTTTTAAAAATATCGCTTTGCAAATCAGCAGTTGAAAATTCTTTGGCTTGCTGTCGCAAAATCAAAGAATCATCGGGATTATTATAAATCATCAGACGCATTTTTTGCTGAGGATATTTATTTATAATCGCAATTTCACTGTCGGTAAACGATATTGCCGATTTCGTACAACCTGCAACAAAAGCAAATGTGATGCAAAGGCAAAGTAGTTTTATCTTTTTCATTGTTCAATAATTTTTTGCAAAATTAAAAATGATTTGTCAATAAATATTTTATTAAACGACAAAATTAGTTTTTAATTCACGTAAAGTAATTATTAACTGCTAATTGTCATTTTTTTCACATTGCAAAAGTTTGATATTTCTAAAAAAGTACGGATATTAGACCTCTTTGCTTGGCATAGAATTGAGAATATTATTGAAAATACTGCTGTTTATCAAATTTCCACAAGTTCATAATTAACGGTTCCGAGTCCTATTTTTTCGGCATGATGCAAACCTGCCAGCCAGTTGACATTAGGATGTACAAGTTTGAATTTATCTTCGCCTGTCATGTCGCGACTGTGTTTTTTATGAAGTGCGCTGTAAATGTTTACAGGCGCTTTTTTCACCAAATCAACACATGCCATGTCAAGAGCAACAGGGTCGAAAGATGCTGCAATTCCAATATCGGCAACTATTGCAATGTCATTGTGATTCCAGCAGTCACATTCGGGCGATACATTCATTACAAAATTCACGTGAAAATTGGGTTTGCCTGTAAGTACAGCCTTTGTGTATTCGGCAATTTTGCAATTCATGCGTTCCGAAGTATCATTTGTTGCAATGACAGCCGATGAATACTGGCAAAGAGCAACACACTGTCCGCAGCCTGTACATTTATCATAGTCGATTACAGCACATTTGGAAATTATTTTTATTGCGCTGTGCGCACAGTGTTTCACGCATACGCCGCAGGCTCTGCATGTTTTTTTGTCGATTTTTGGTTGCGATGTCGAATGAAGTTCAAGTTTTCCGCCTACGCTTGCGCTTCCCATTCCTATGTTTTTTAACGCTCCGCCGAATCCTGCCTGTTCGTGTCCTTTAAAATGATTCATGCTTATGATAATGTCGGCATCGGCAATAGCCGTTCCTATTTTTGGCGCTTTGCAGTATTGCCCGTCAATTTTTATTTCACGACAGTCGGTTCCTTTCAGACCATCGGCAATTATGACATTGCAGTGAGTAGCGATAGGATTAAAACCGTTTTCCATTGCTGCGTTCATGTGGTCGATTGCATTTGAACGACCTCCCGAATACAATGTGTTTGAATCGGTAAGAAACGGTTTTGCGCCGAGTTTTTTTAATATTTTTATCAGTCGCGCTGCATAATTCGGTCGTATATACGCCAAATTTCCGGGTTCTCCGAAATGTATTTTTATTGCTGTAAACTGGTTTTCAAAATTAATTTTTTCTATACCTGTTCTTTTTACAAGGTTTTCAAGTTTGTCAAGCAAATTGCGACTTGGCGTTGTATGCAAATCGGTAAAATATACTTTTGACTTTTCCATGACAGTTGTTATTTTGTTTTTTATAATTATTTTTTCCGTAATAACTATTCCAGTACTGATTATATATAACAATTTTATTTTGAAAACAGCGCCGTTTACGGTTCAAAGATTTGAAAATATCATCAAAAAATACGTATATTACAACGGCTTTTGTTATCTCATTCAATACTTTTTTATGTAAATATATCATCATAAAATTAAGATGTTGACTAATTTTTAAATAATTAGCACCTTGAATTATTTTAATGTACAAATGTACAATAAAAAATTATATGTAAACATAAAAAGCAGAAAAAAACGATAAAACAGATGCTGCACCATTTTTTAATTGATAATCTTTAATTGAATTGTTTTTTGTTCTAATTAATTCCCGTTTATTTGTCATTTAAAATCTGAACAATATATCATTCAATTTCAAAATCCAACATTTTTTTGTTGTTTATATATGCCTGCAATTTATAACCTGTTTCGATTTTTGTAGCGGCAATCGGCGAACCTGCTAATATTATGTCGCCTATTTTGAAACTTACGTATTGTGAAATATGAGATATTATGTCGTCAATATCAAAAGATAATTGCGAAGTGCTGTATTCCTGCAAAATTTTATCATTCACAACAAGCTGTACATTCATATTATTACAGTTAATTTCATTTTTGGAAATTGTTTCGGGGCTTATCGGTAATGAAAAATCAAAACAGCGAGCAACATCGGCAGGCATGTTTTCGTTTTGCAGTTTCTGCAATACATCGGCGGCGATAAAAAAAATGCCGACTCCTATTTGTTCATAATATCTGTTTGCAAATTTCTTATAAATACAGCGTCCTATGCGCGAAAGACGAATAAAAACAGAAACTCCGCAAACAATATTTTTTGTAAATTCAGGATAAAAAAAATTCTGATTATTTCGCAATAATGATGTTTCGGGACGCATCGAAAATACAGGTACGGCAATATCTTGTGCTGCATTTGGAAAATTATTTTCGACAACAAAAATTTTCATTTTGAAGCGTTAAAACAGTTTATTCATTTCCGAAAGACGAATTTTTGTAAGTATGTTTTTTGTATCCAAAGCAAAATCGCTGTTCATCATCCAGTCGTAATAACTCGGTTCGGTACGCAATACATGCAAAAGTAAACGCCCTTTATGTTTGCCGAAATTTACAATCACTTCGTCCTTGTCATTGTAAATAAAACGTCCTGCATAATCTACATTGCGCGATTTTGTTGAAAATTCCGACAGAAATGCAATATCATTTTTTAATTCTGAATAACGGTCTAACTGTGATTCAAGTACTTCAATCGTTGCGCGGGTATCGGCTTCGGCGCTGTGAGCATTGTCGAGATTTTTGTTGCAGTAAAATTTATATGCGGCAATCAGCGTTCGCTGTTCCATTTTATGAAAAATGTTTTGTACATCAATCATTTTACGTTTGCGAAAATCAACATCAACTCCTGCTCGCAAAAATTCTTCGGCAAGCAAGGGGATATCAAATTTTATTGAATTATATCCGAGCAAATCGCAACCATCAATATGCGCTGCCATATTTTTTGCTATTTCTCTAAAAGTCGGACAATCTTTTACGTCTTCATTATAAATTCCGTGAATTGCAGATGCTTCCGGTGATATTGGAATTGTTGGGTTCAGGCGACTAATTTTTACATCTTCTGTTCCGTTAGGTAAAATTTTTATTATGCAAATTTCAACTATACGGTCTTTTGCAATATCAAGACCTGTTGTTTCCAAATCAACAGCAACAACAGGATTTTTTAAATTTAATTTCATTTTGTTATATCTATTTATAGAATAGAGACGCAATCTTGCGTCTCTATCGGTTTTTTATTTGTGCATTTTTCAGTTAATCATCATTGGCATTAACAGCATTATTAAATCTTCTTTTTCGGATTTGTCGAAAGGAATGAAAAGCGCTGCTCTTGCAGAATCAGCAAGTTCGATTACCACGTCTTGTGAATTTATATTTGCTAAAATTTCTATCAAAAACGTAGATTTAAAACCTATTTCCATATCTGAGCCGTCATACTGGCAAGTAACACAGTCATCTCCCGAAACCGAAAAATCCAAATCCTGAGCATAAGATGTCAATTCGTTACCTGCGATTTTCAATTTTATAAGATTGCTTACCTGATTTGAAAATGTGGCAACGCGGCGGATGCTGTTTAGAAAGTCCACTCTGTCAACAGTTACTTTATTCGGATTATTTTGTGGAATAACCGAATTGTAACTTGGATAAATTCCTTCAATCAATCGACAAACAAGCATGTAATTATTCAGTGAAAACAGCACGTTTTTTCCATCAAATTCGATTTTCACATTTTCTTCTTCCTTTGTAAGTATTGACCGCAAAAGACTTGCCGGTTTTTTAGGCAATATAAATGATGCTGTTTTTTCAATAGTAACGTCATTGCGAGTGTATCGCACAAGTTTATGAGCATCGGAAGCAACAAAGGTAAGGCTTTTGTTTTCTTCGTTCAGGTCAAAATAAATACCGTTCATCACAGGACGAAGCTGGTCGTCTGCGGTTGCAAACAAAGTACGGTTAATACTTTCAAACAGAGCATCTGAGGTAATGTCTATTGTTGACCTTGTTTCGTCAGTTATTATCGGAAGCGTTGGAAATTCATCAACATTTGCTCCTGTAATATTTGATTTACCGGAATTCCATCGTATTTCAACCAGCGAGGTTGATTTATCAATTTTAAACGTCAAAGGCTGCTCTGAAAATTCACGGAGCAAGTCGGTAAGTCGTTTTGCCGGAATTGCTATTTCGCCTTCCGAAGTAACATTTTCTATGTTCAGCGTTGTAACAAAAGTTATTTCAAGGTCGCAAGCCGTTATTTTAAGCTCATTACCTTTCAGTTGAAATAAAAAATTATCCAATATTGGCAAAGTATTTTTATTACTTATCACTTTGCTTATCGTTTGTAAACGATTCAGTAATTCACTGCTTGATACTACAAAATTCATAATGTTCTTTATTTATGTATTGTTTATATTTAAATATATATCACAGCAAAAGTAGTAAAATTTTATTATTTTGTACAATTTACATCAAACTATTTATCAACAAAATCAGACAGATTTTTCAATAGAATATCAAAATCAATCCATTTGGCAAGTGCAATATCCTGATTATCACCAATTATTAAATAAAAATTATTGGTATCAAACGACTGTAACTGCCCATATATTTCTGTTGATTTGTTCAAAACTATATTTTTAACTGTTAAGAATATTTTATTTTTATTTGTTTCCACAGTCAATCTGTATGATGGTTTCTGTTTGATAATATTATTTTTTTCTCTTTTATTAAGGTCAAGCATTTTTGTGTATTCAACTCCGTTGAAATAACTCAAATAATTACGTACTTTATATTCGTCAAACACAGATACAAGTCTTTGATTTCCTATATCAAACAACATTAATTGATTTCTTGAATTATGAAAAACAGTAAATGATTCTGTGGGATTTTCAATATTTTCGACAGTAATTTTTTCAATTTCGGAAGGAAGATATTTAAATACAGTGTTATTAAAATAAAACGATGCATTTGCGCTGAGATAATCAATTATTTTATCATTATATCCGGGAATTGAAACCGCATAAGGTTGCCGCCTGTTTGTAACCAATCCTACACAAAGCGTGTCAAAACAGGAAATTTTGAAATCTAATTTTTTTGAATTGCCCGAAAAAACTTTTACATGAAATCCCTGTCTGTTTATTTTATCAATAACCTGTTTTGTGATATTAGCAGGCACGGGAAAATCAGCGATTTGATTTGATAATGCATAAATCAGATTGTCAATAATTTGCATATTTGTGGATTTATCTTCGGCAAACCAAATATCATCCTGTGTTTTATGTAATTCAGCCTGTATTGAATCTCGTTCTATTGTTATCAAATCTATTGCATCCATGTCTATTCCGCCGAATTTTTTTTCTGAAACAAATAACATCGGCGCATGTATTATAAAATAAACCGCTACACATGCAATAAGTAACAAAAGCAGTATTTTAATATTTTTCATTGATTTTCGATATTAATTGTTTTACGGATTCAAATTTCGCAAAGATAGTATTTTTTTGATGATGTTCAAAAAGATTTTGTCGGAAAATTCCCGTTGCATATTCGTCGCAATGCAGCCGAACAGTGCAAATTAAAACATTACACAAGGCGGTATTATTTCGTCAAATTATGGATTTATCTTTTATATGCAAAAGATATATATACTGTTAAATTGCATTAAATATCAAAATCAGTTATAATTTATCAACACAAATGATAATAAAAAATTACATTTGCAGATTATAAAAAAATATGGGTTTTATTAAATAAATACATTATGGTTATTACAATGGTTGTTTTGTTTGTTATCGGCTATGCTGCAATAGCCCTCGAACATTTATTAAAAATAAACAAGGCGGCTTTTGCCCTGCTCTTGTGTGTTGCATTGTGGGTTTTATATATATTAAATGCATCAACGATTTTGCCCGACAGCAACGAATTTATGACTTTTGCAGGAAATGCCGCAGGAGAACATCTGTCAATGTTTGATAAAATAATTGCGTTTGTAACTGAAAAACAGATAATAGAACATATCGGCGACATTGCCGCAATACTGTTTTTTCTGATAGGTGCAATGACAATAGTTGAACTTATAGACGTTCACGGCGGATTTTCACTTATTACCGACTGGATAACAACTCGAAACAAGAAAAAATTGTTGTGGTTGCTTGCATGTATTACTTTTTTTATGTCGGCGGTACTGGATAATATGACTACGGCAATAGTAATGGTAATGCTGCTGCGTAAATTCATAAGCAATACAAACGAAAGATGGCTTTTTGCTGGTATCATAGTCATTGCTGCAAACAGCGGAGGCGCATTTTCTCCAATAGGCGATATTACTACAATAATGCTTTGGATAAAAGGAAACATAACCACAGGTGGAATATTGCCGTCTTTGATAATTCCTTCTATAATATCTGTTGCAGTTCCAACATTTATTGCAGGCAGATTTCTCAAAGGCGAATTTACGCGACCGATAAAAACGTTTGGAGCCGAAGAACGTGTCAATCATCTCGAAACTGCAAAATATTTAACTCGAAATGAGAAAAAAACAATCTTTATGCTTGGTTTGGGAAGTTTGGTTTTTGTACCTGTATTTCGAGCAATTACAAATCTTCCTCCGTTTATGGGAGTTCTGTTCGGATTAAGTTTGCTTTGGATTTACACCGAGATTTTATATCAGAAAAAACAGAATATCCCAGAACACGACAAGGCAAGAATCACTATCATTTTAGGACGCATTGACATCTCTACAATTTTATTTTTTCTCGGAATATTGATGTCGGTAGCAGCGTTACAGTGTGCCGGAATACTGCATGATTTTTCTGCGCTGCTTGCAGATAAAATAGGAAACATATACGTTATAAATGTTTTAATAGGAGCGCTTTCGTCTATTGTGGATAACGTTCCTCTGGTAGCGGGTGCAATGGGAATGTATCCTTTGGCAAACGATGCCGTCATAAGCGCGGCGGCAGACCCTGCTTACATGGCAAACTTTGTTCAGAACGGACCGTTCTGGCTGTTTCTTGCATACTGCGCAGGCGTGGGCGGAAGCATGCTTATTATAGGTTCGGCGGCAGGAGTTGTTACGATGGGGCTGGAAAAGATAAACTTTATATGGTATTTGAAAAATATAACGTTAATGGTTGTATTGGGTTATCTTGCAGGAGCAGCATTTTTCATAATTCAGGAATTGTTAATTCTTCCAATGTTGAGATAGCGGGATGGTTATTCAATTATTTTACACATAAGTTGTATATGCTCTTTTGTGCTAATGCCAAAAAGAATTGCGAGGGCGCAGCTCGAAGCAACCGTATAACGTCATTATATTCCTCACAATGATGGGTTTGCTTCCCTGATTGATTTGCATGCTTGCATAAAAATATCCGTAAATATCTAAAAATTTCCATAAGAAAGTTAATATATCTCACAGATTGCAGTTATCTAAAACCGTTTATCATGTATTTGCTCATTGAATATGTTTATTTTACAAAAAATCAGATTTATTTGTAAGTATTGTTTATTATTATTAATATTGCATTATTTAATTTTTAATTATAAGTACTGATTTGTTAAATATTTATTATTTAAATAATTTTCAAAAATATGAATATAAAGGTAAAACAACTTAGAATCTTTTTGTTGATTTTAATTATTTTGTCAATTAAGGATGTTTGTCTGGCGCAGGTTTTTGAAGGTGTTGTAAAAGACGAATACGGTAAAAACATTGAATTTGCTTCAATTTTTATTCCTGAACTTTCACAGGGATTTTCGACAAACGAAGACGGACAGTTTTCTTTTAAAATTGCAAAAGGAAAATATACATTTGAATTTAGACATTTATCATATCAAACAGAAATACTCACAATAGACATTCCGCAACCGCAACCGTTAACCGTAACGCTGAAACCTAAAATATATGAACTGTCGGAAGCCGTTGTCAAACAGAATGCCGAAGACCGCGCTTATGCAATGATGCGACAAGTGATTGCGCGCGCTCCGTATCATAAAAATCAAGTGGCGGAATACAAGTCCGAAGCATATATTCGCGGCTCATTCAAAATTGATAAAATTTCTGACGTAATGAAAAAACTTAACCGCAAAACATTAAAAGAAAACGATATTGAAGAAGGCAGCGCGTATATACAGGAATCTATCAATGAAGTAACATACAAAAACGGAAAAATAGACCAGAGAATAACCGCCATAAAAGATAACTTTCCTGAGTTTGCTCAAGTCGATATAAGCGCAGCATGGATGTTTAATATTTATGACATGGAAAATCAAATGTTTGTTACTCCACTTTCGCCAAAAGCATTTACATACTATAAATTTGAATATAAGGGTTATTTTGTTGAAAATGATAAAACAGTAAATAAGATTTTCATCAATCCGCGCCGTAATGATAACAGACTGATTTCAGGATATATTTACGTTTTTGAAAACACATGGGATGTACACAGTTATGAACTTTCGGGTAAACAGCAGATGATAGAATACGGTCTTAAACAAATATTCGGCGAAGCCGCGCCAAACGTTATGCTTCCCATTAGAAATCAGATTACGGCAAATTTTTCAATTTTTGGCAATAAAGGTGAAATAAACAGCGTATCATCAATCAAGTACAGCGATATAAAAGTCAATTCACAAAGTCTCGAAAGTCGGCTTGCACAAACCGCATCATCAAAAAAGCAGGCGGAACGACAGCAAAAAATACAGTCGCTGATTGAAAAGCCGGACTTCACAGACTCCGATGCCGCAAAAATGAAACGCGAAATAGAAAAATTTGAAACCGAAAAAAACAGAGAAAGTATAGGTAGAAAAACAGGAAAATACGAAATTCTCGAAAGTTTTAATGTTGAAAAAGACAGCGCAAATGCACATTTGAGTAACGAACACTGGGATTCGATAAGAACAATTCCTATGCTTGATTACGAAATTTCAAGTTATAAACGCAGTGATTCGCTGGCTTTGGTTAAACCGCCAAAGGAAAAGAAAAAAGAATCTCCGCTGCACAAAATAATATTTGGAGGAAATTATAAATCGAACGACCGCGAATTTATGGAATACAGCGGAATTATAAATATAAAGGCAAATTTTAACGCAGTTGACGTTTTTAATTACGGACAGGAAATCACATATTATAAACGATTTAAAAATGAGACAACTTTGTATTTGGCAGAAGAAGCGGCTTACAGTTTCGGGCGGAAGCAAGTATTGTGGGATACAAAATTACTGTATGGTTATTATCCCGAAGCACGCGCCGTGCTTTATATAAATTACGGCAATGAAACAGTAGATTTTAATGAAACAGGCGGAATAAACATAACTTCAAACAGTTTGTCATCGCTGTTTTTCAAAAAAAATTATATTAACTTTTACGGAAGGCATTTTTTGCAAGCAGCAAACAGCATTGATATTGCCGATGGCTGGCGTCTGACTGTTGGTGTTTCTTATCAAAAACAGAAACAGTTAGAAAACAACACAAATTTTTCGATTTTTAAACGGTCAAAAAAATATCGCAACAATGATCCTGTAAATCCGTATATCGAGCAGGATTCCACGATTATATTGTCGAGTCGTTCATTCGCAACAAATGTGCGGTTGAGTTACACGCCACGTCAATATTATATGCGCAGCGGGAGAACAAAACGCATTGTCCGCTCAGATTATCCTACTTTTTCATTGAATTATAAAACAGGAATAACAGGTATTTTCAACAGCGTTTCAAACTTTGACCTGCTTACCTTTGAAATTACGCATAAAAAAGAAATTGATATACTTAACACTATTTCGTACACAGCCAAAATCGGAAAGTTTATGAAAACACGGCGAATGCATTTTTCAGAATTTGAACATTTCAACCTTGCCGAAGATGACATAATGTTCAGCCCTTTTGAAGGTTTGAATAAAATGATACAAACGTATTACAGCAGTACAAATGAATGGTTTGCGCATATAAATTTTACATATACAACATCTCGCCTGATATTGAAAAGAGTTATGTTTGAGCGCAGTTTTATGAATGAAAACATATATTTCAGTTATTTGCACACTCCTTATTTAAATCATTTTTTTGAAACAGGTTACGGACTGTCAAATATTTTCAGAATTGTCGGCGCTGGAATTTTTGTAGGTTTTGAAGATATGAAATACCGTTTTATACGCTTGAAATTATCCATTGCCTTTGGCGGAAACTGAAAAGGTTTTTGATTTGTATAATTATGATTAAAAATTTCAGTAAAAACAACTGACATGTGTTTTTCTGTCATGCTCTCAATATTAAGCAAATACAAATAATGTAAATTTTCCACAAAAACTTTACGTACGCATATTTAAATATTCGTGCGGTTATAAATAACTCGCTTCATAAAAAACTTTTTGTATATTTGCAGATTAGATTTGAAATCACAAAAATTAATGACAGATAAAGTATTGATTATCGAAGATGTTGATATTGTTAAGTTGTACGGAATAAATAATGCAAACTACAATTTTATTGTTTCTCAATTTCCAAAACTTAAAATTATTTCACGCGGAAAAGAAATTCGTATTATCGGCGATGATGCCGAGACAGAACGTTTTGAAAACAAGTTGAATATCATAACGGAATATCTATTGCATCACGGAAATTTAAGAGACTCAATACTGTCGGATATTTTTTTGAAAGATGAAAATTTCAAATACGCCGATAACAGTTTAACAGATGTAATTGCCTACGGAAATAACGGAAGAATAATTCGCGCACGAACCGATAATCAGCGAAAACTTGTAGAACTTTACAAAGAAAACGATTTGCTGTTTGCTGTTGGTCCCGCAGGTTCGGGAAAAACTTATACCGCTATTGCGCTTGCCGTGCGTGCGCTTCGCGACAGAGAAGTTCGCAAAATAATTCTTACGCGACCGGCTGTTGAAGCAGGAGAAAGACTTGGATTTTTGCCCGGAGATTTTAAGGAAAAACTTGATCCTTACCTGCAACCTTTATACGATGCGCTAAACGATATGATACCGCAACGAAAACTTCAAACGTATATCGAAGACGGAACTGTTCAGATTGCGCCGCTTGCCTACATGCGCGGGCGTACGCTTGATAATGCTTTTGTAATACTTGACGAAGCGCAGAACACAACACTGAATCAAATAAAAATGTTTCTTACTCGAATGGGATGTAATGCAAAATTTATTGTAACGGGCGATATAACTCAAATTGATTTGCCGTTCAAAAACGATTCTGGACTGTTGAAAATCCGCAAAATACTTGCAGAAGTCAAGAATATAGGATTTATTGATTTTGACAGCCGTGATATAATAAGACATCCGTTGGTTAAAACAATTATCAGTGCATTTGAAAAAAATGAAAAAACAATAAAACAAGATAAAAAATGAACTCAATTGTAAAAACAGATTTTAACTTTGCAAAACAAACAGGCAAATATACCGGTAAAGTTCGCGATGTATATACAATCGCAGATAATATTCTGGTAATGATTGTAAGCGATAGAATTTCGGCATTTGATGTTGTGCTTCCAAAAGGTATTCCTTACAAAGGACAGGTATTAAATCAAATAGCGTCAAAATTTTTGGATGCGACATCCGACATTGTTCCCAACTGGAAAATTGCATCTCCCGACCCTGTGGTAACCGTCGGATATAAATGTACGCCGTTTCCCGTAGAAATGATAGTGCGCGGATATTTGACAGGAAGCGCGTGGAGAGCGTATAAATCGGGAATACGTGAAATTTGCGGAGTAAACATTCCTGATGGAATGCGTGAAAATCAGCAGTTTGAAAAACCTGTAATAACACCCACAACCAAAGCGGAACTCGGAACTCACGATGAAGATATTTCGCGTGATGAAATTATTTCAAAAGGATTGATTTCGGAAAACGACTATTTACAACTCGAAAAAATTGCAATCAATTTGTTTGAGCGCGGCAGTCAAATGGCGGAAAAACAGGGTTTGATACTCGTTGACACAAAATACGAATTTGGAAAACGCAATGATGAAATTTATCTTATAGATGAAATTCATACTCCCGATTCGTCTCGATATTTTTATGCAGACAGTTATGCCGAAAATTTCAAAAACAGTCTGCCGCAACGTCAGTTATCAAAAGAATTTGTGCGCGAATGGTTGATGGAAAATAATTTTCAGGGAAAACATGGACAGCAAATTCCCGAAATGACTGATGAAATTGTTGAAAACATAAGTAATCGCTACATTGAACTGTACGAAAAAATTACAGGTGAAAAGTTTAAACCGACAGAATATTCCGATGATGTTTACACGCGAATGGAAGAAAATATAAAAAACATGTTGGCACGACTTATTCTGTAAAACACATTAAGAATAATTGTCATTTATGATTTTTATAAATGCTGTCGTTTTATATTATTCGGATTAAATTATAAAAAAAGGCTGTCGAAAGACAGCCTTTTTTATTTACGCACAATATCAATAATTTGATTTCATAACTTCAAAATATGCCTGAGGATGTTTGCATGCAGGACATACTTGCGGAGCCGATTTTCCGGTGTGTATAAATCCGCAGTTGCGACATTGCCATTTAATTTCTCTGTCTTTTGTAAATACGTATCCTTCATTCATATTTGCCAGCAATTTACGATAACGTTCTTCGTGTCCCTGTTCTGCAACTGAAATAAATTTGTACATGTTTGCAATTTCCGCAAAACCTTCTTCGGCGGCAATTTCGGCAAATTTTGGATAATCGTGTGTCCATTCTTCGTGTTCACCCTGTGCTGCAGCCAAAAGATTTTCGGCTGTCGTTCCGATTACTCCGGCAGGATAACTTGCCGTAATTTCAACCATTCCACCTTCCAAATATTTGAACATCCTTTCGGCATGTTCTTTTTCCTGATTGGCTGTTTCTTCAAATATTGCTGCAATCTGTTCAAAACCTTCTTTTTTCGCCTTGCTTGCAAAATACGTATAACGCATACGAGCCTGCGATTCACCTGCAAATGATGTAAGCAGGTTTTTTTCTGTTTTAGTTCCTTTAATGCTGTTCATTTTTTCGTTTTTAATTTTAATTTAATTTTTACGAATACAAAAATATATAAAATTAATAATTATTGCAAATTTAAATCAATAATTATTTTTTACTGCTCAACAACATGAAAAAGTTATTTAAGTAGCAAAGAAATAATCGAATATTTTTCTCGAAACCTTTTATTAATTACTAAGATTCAGTATTTTTGTGTTATCAATAAAAAAGGCTAATCATAATGATTAACCTCTTTATGTCGGGGTACTCCGACTCGAACGGAGGACCCCCTGCTCCCAAAGCACTATTTTTGCCTTTTTGTCAGTTTTCTTTCTTTTTATAGTTATATTGCTGCATAATAGCATATTGTGAAATTTAATTTTATATCTCATTTGCTTATTTCATATATGATCGCTACCTTTATATGCGAATTGCATGTGCGGTTTTTTTGTACATACACAAATTAAACGATTATGTTCAAATGTTCAAATGACGGTGTATTCGTGTTTTGTTAAACGAGAGTATTTCGGTGAGCACAATTCGCCCAAATATTTATCCCTTCGGCAAAAATTTGTAT
>JAIRRX010000045.1 GCA_031255755.1 Prevotellaceae bacterium
ATATTATTGGCAATATCTTCAATTATTTCGGGCAATTCTTCAAATTTTGTAACTTTATCTTCCTCTGCTATTCCTAATCCGATTTGTTCTTCTTTCGTCCACCAATGTTCAACACTCCAATTTGTATCTGGGTCAAACTTTTCAATTGGTTGAATTTTACAACGGTTATCATTGAACTTGAATGATTTTTTTGCATTTTTGAATTGGTTAAACCAATCCACTGCCTCATTTAAATCGTCTTGGTCTATAGCAAAACGATAAATATCACGACTTTCGCCAATTTCACTTACTAAATAGGTAAAAACAGGGTCGGTTTGTTTTTCTGCTTTATTTTGTTTTTTTGTAAGACAAAGAATATAAGTTTTTTTCTGTGTTGTGAAGAAAGTTTTTAACGGTATAGATATAATTCCATCAAGAAAACATTCGTCTAAAATATATTGTCGTAAATTTTTATCATTTTGACGATTAAAAATACCGTCAGGCATAACAACAAATGCTTTTCCACCTGGTTTTAACGCTCTGATAATCCATTCCATAAACAAACCTTCAACGCCCATTGCATTGATTTTGTAATGACTTTGAAGCCCGCTTTTTATGATTTCTTCTTTCAAATTACTACTACCTGTGGTAACATAAGGCGGATTTGTCAAAATCAAATCTATTTTACCTTCATAACTTGTATCGCGTAATGTGCCGAGAATATTTTTCGTTTTAAGTTCAAAAGTTTCATTGAAAAGTTTGGAAAATTCTGGTGTTATGTCGGAATGTTTGCGTATCATATCTGACATATAAATCAGCATATTGGCTTTTGCAAGAATGATTGTCTTCTGTTCTTCTTTATCAAAACCTTTGTCTTTGCCGATAAGTGTAATTTTACGAACTAATTTTTTGTTTTTTACTTCGTAAAAATGTTCAATATTATTATTTACCAAAAGCGGTTCAAGCAAGAATTTTCCCACGCCGCAGGCGGGATCGCAAATTGTTATTCCTTCTTTGATTTCCGATTCTGCCATTTTTACCATTGACCGAACGACTTTTAATGGAGTAAAATATTGTCCCCAATTTTTTTTACTAATACTTTCTTTCAAAAAGGTTTCAAATAACTTGCTTTTAAAATCTTTATCAATATTTCGTAACTCGCCGCCACCTTCTTTTTCATCGCCGAATTTTTTTAATATCTTATGAAATACAGTGCCAAATCCATCGACAGCCTCGTCGTCTTGGCTAACGAAAATAGTACCATTTATTATTGTAGTATTATCATCAGAAGAAGCAGGAAACAAATCCTTTTTTATGTGTTTGCGTACATTGTCGGCATAATATTTTAACACAATATTTTCATCTTCTTTTTCAAACATTTTCATTATGAAGTCATAACTCAAATGTTCTTTCAAAATACCCAAATCGCTTAAATACTTAAAAATAAACAATTCAACAAAACTATACAAACAATTTTCAGGCGTTGCTCCTGCTGCCATCCATAAATCTTGCCAAACGCTTTTGGCTAAACGTGTTGGGTCTTTCAATCTTGGCTCTCTAATTTGAGAATTATTTTTATCTATACTATCAATAATCTGCTCAATTAATCTTTCCAATTCTTTATTTTTAGGGTCAAAATTAGTTTTTACAAACCTGCCTTTTTCGTCTAAAATTTCTTCTCCATTAAAAGCATTAACCCAAATAGTATCAACGCTATCTGTTAAAATTACAATTTTTGCATTTAATACTTGAGCAACATCTAATCCTTGTTTTAAAGCATCTTGTTTTTGCTTTTTTGTTTTAAATTTTGAAATATCTTTATTTTCAATAATTGCTATTACTTCTTTTAAGGAAGTAATTATGCCGTCAGGTTTTCTCCTTTCAAATGATTTATAATCTTTTTTAGGAATAATTCCTGCATTTTTCAACGCATTAAGCGTAGTACTTCCTATGTTACGAAAGTACCATTTACCGATTTTTTCAGGATTATTTATTAAATTCCTTTGCAATAATTCTTCGCTCATGGCAATACGTTTTAAAATTTAAAACTATTTTATTGCAAAGGTATAAATAAAATTGACATGGAGTATATCCATGCAAAAACAGAAAAAAATATCTATTATATTTCCTTTGCTAACGGCTACAGGATTGACTTTAGGGTACAGTCTGTTTTGAATGATTAATTTTTGCTTCCGACAACTACATCCAGTGCCAACAAAACAGGAAATGGCGTCTTTGTACTATCTATGCTGATTAATTTTAAAAAACTTCTTTTCCCGTTTCAACCTGATTTTTAATCGTTAATTATCCGAATCGCTTTGTTTTTCGCGACAACGCGCTTTTTAATTTTGTAATCCTTAAATTATTAAATCAATTAATTGTATTTTTCCCGAACGCACAGCAGATATTTGTATAATTTTGATTAATTTTGTCGGATTTATAAATTTTAAATAATGATTGATGCTGTAAATATACGAAAAGATTTTTCTATTTTGAATACCACAGTTTATGGAAAGCCTTTGATTTATCTTGATAATGCCGCAACAGCGCAAAAGCCCGAATGTGTAATTCAAACAATAGATGAATTATATCGAACGTGCAATGCAAATATTCATCGCGGAGTTCATTTTTTGAGTGAACAGTGTACCGAAAAATACGAACAGTCGCGTGAAAAAGTTCGGCAGTTTATAAATGCCGAAAAAAAATCCGAAATTATTTTTACATCAGGCACAACAGGTTCAATAAATATGGTTGCAGCTTCGTTTGGCGAGCGTTTTGTTTCGGAAGGCGATGAGATTATCATCAGCGAAATGGAGCATCATTCAAACATCGTTCCGTGGCAACTGCTTTGTGAACGTAAAAATGCAGTTATCAAAGTAATTCCCTTTGACGACAAAGGCGTTTTGCGCATCGATTTGCTTGATTCACTGATAACCGAACGCACAAAAATTATTGCTCTTACGCATGCATCCAACGTTTTGGGAACAGTAAATCCGATAAAAGAAATCATCACAAAAGCACATTTGCATAATATTCCCGTGCTTGTTGACGGAGCGCAGGCTGTACCGCACGGAAACGTTGATGTGTGCGATTTGGACTGCGACTTTTACGTTTTTTCGGGACATAAACTTTATGCTCCAACAGGAATCGGCATACTTTACGGAAAAGAAAAACTGCTTGAACAAATGCCTCCATATCAGGGCGGAGGCGATATGATTTCTACGGTAACTTTTGAAAAAACGGCTTATGCTCAGCTTCCGCTGAAATTTGAAGCAGGAACGCTTAATTTTATTGATGCTATTGCACTTGGCGTTGCTATTGATTATATCAACAAAACAGGACGTCAGAATATTTTAAACTATGAAAACAAACTGCTTGACTATGCAACAAAAAGACTCGCATCAGTTGAAGGTTTGAAAATATACGGCGAAGCAAGCGAAAAAGTCGCTATTGTTTCGTTTCTTTTAAAAAACATTCATCACCTTGATACGGGAATGATTTTGGATAAGCAAGGAATTGCCGTGCGCACAGGAACTCTTTGCACAGAACCGCTTTTGACGCATTTTTCAAAAACAGGACTTGTAAGGGCGTCTTTTGCTTTTTATAATACCTTTGACGAAATTGATGCTCTGTGCGAAGCCCTTGAAAAAATATCGCTGATGTTTAAATGATAATATATTTAACGAAATGACTATAAACGAAAAACAAAATCAAATAATAGAAGAATTTTCTGTCTTTACCGAATGGATTGACAAATACGAATATCTTATTGAACTCGGTAAAAATCTTACGATAATTGATGAAAAAAACAAAACCGAACAGAATCTCATAAAAGGCTGTCAATCGCGCGTGTGGATTGATGCGGAATATGTTGATGGAAAAATTATTTATAAAGCCGACAGCGATGCAATCATTACGAAAGGAATAATTTCTTTGCTGATTAGTGTGATGTCGGAGCGCAAGCCCGAAGAAATCATAAATGCCGATCTGTTTTTTATTGAAAAAACAGGTTTGCATGAAAACCTTTCGCCGACACGCGCAAACGGCTTGCTGGCGATGGTAAAGCAAATGAAACTTTATGCGCTTGCTTTTGAAAATATTCAAAAAAATAAATTATGATTGAACTTGAAAAAAAAATAATAACAGCGCTTAAAACTGTGTATGACCCCGAAATTCCCGTTAATATTTATGATTTGGGATTGATATACGAAGTAATTGTTGATGACGATAAAAGCGTAAAAATAACTATGACGCTCACATCGCCTCACTGTCCTTTGGCAGACCAGCTTGTTGACGATGTTTACAATAGCGTCAAAGCAATCGATGGCGTGTCGGATGTTACCGTCAAATTAACCTTTGAACCTTCGTGGGACAAAAGCATGATGACCGAAGAAGCCATGCTCGAACTCGGTTTTTTATAATTGACAGCCAAGATTACAGGTGAAAAAATCAAAAACATATCTTCTTTTAGGCTCTGATATGGGCGATAAAAAGAAACATATAAACGATGCGATAAACCTTATAGAAAATGAAATCGGCGAAATCTTTGCCGCATCATCAATGTATTTGTCCGAAGCGTGGGGTTTTGATTCGGATACTGTATTTTTCAATAAAGTAATTGCTGTTGAAACCTGTTTTAATGTTTTTGAAATATTGGATATTACACAAAAAATAGAACTTAAACTCGGTCGTACACATAAAACAACCGATAAATATCAGTCGCGAATAATTGATATTGATATTCTTTTTTATGATGATAAAATCATCGAAACTCAACGCCTTACAGTTCCGCATCCGCAAATACCGAACCGCAGATTTACCTTGCAGCCGCTTGCGGAAATTGCATCCGATTTTATTCATCCCGTTTTGAATAAAAACATTTCACAACTGCTTGCCGAATGTAATGATAAAAGCAATGTTGAACAGAGAAATAATTAAACAAGACTTTAAAAACAGTTTAAATTACACATTAATAAATATTTATATACAAAATCAATAGCAAATTTCTGTTATTTTAAGAACAACCGTAAATAAAAAAGAGCATCCATTTGGATACTCTTTTTATTTCGGAAACATGTTTGATTAATTTCTGCCGCCGCCAAGATAGAAACCTATTGTAACGCCAAAGAAATGGAATGTTTCGTCCTCCATTTTTCCTCCGTAATTGTAAGAAACGGCAAGGCGGAAATGCGAAATATCAAAACCTGCGCGAACCAAAGCGCCAAAATTGTTTTTGC
>JAIRRX010000065.1 GCA_031255755.1 Prevotellaceae bacterium
TTATTGCAAAAAATAATATAAATTTTTTCATAATTTTTTTATTTTTATTTTGTTGGATAAAAATCTTCTATTGTGGTTGTAGAATAGTAATATGGATACGGACTGTTCCAATCTACGCCGTAATATTTACCAAAATATTTTTTAGTATATCTATTTGCCCGTTTTTCTGCCCAATAGTTGTAATGATAATTCGTGCCATGCCGCTTATCTCTGTTTGCACTCAGTAAACTCGGTATTCCAATATTAGTCAAGTATCCAAGTCCGTTTCTACGGCTATCCAAATAATGCCCGTATTCGTGCATATATGTTTTGTTTAATTTATTCATACGGCGGATACATTCTTATGTTTTGCATTGCTTCTGTCGGAGGATAATAAATATAATATCCTAACTTTTTTAAATCATTGTTATTTATATGCATATCATATCGTCGAATAATATTATAATCCTGTCTGATTTCTTCCCATGTGTATTTATCTACTGTATCTTTACTCAAAATGAATATACGAATAGTATCACAATTATGATTGTAAATAAATGTTTGTTTAACTTTTCCCTTTTTTAATGTATCACATAATGAACCTGAACCATGCGCTATTTCAGGTAATGTAGTATCAGGACATACAATATGATTTTCTCCTATCTCTTTTTTTGTTATAATAACTATATCTTCATCAGAATTGTTTTCATAATCATAAGTAACAGTATCTCCATATCTGTCAGGTATAGGACAACCAATTAGAACGAAGCATAATATAATTATTAGTATAAGATAACTATTTTTTTTCATATTTCGTAACATATTTGAAATTTTACATGATTATAAATTAAAACATAACATCATCAAGATTCAAAGGATATCTAATATAATCGTATCCTGACCATTCAACGCTTGTAACCTACGGGGTTATTAATCATTGGGATTTGCGTTTCCGTAAGTTTCAGAACTTTTTTAAGTTCATCCTTATTCATATAAACGCGCGGCACAGTAGCCAAACCGCAACCAGCAGCAAAAATCATAACGTTTTGCGAAACTATTCCTGCATCCAGCGCACCCCACTGTTTTTGTGTTTCGATATCCAAACCTGTAAAGCGCGATATGTCGGATACAATAAGCAGCGAAACAGGCGCATCCTGTACCGATACTTGACGGTCGGCAATCAATGCACGGTAATCACCTTCGGCAACAGGCGTCAATTCGTTCTTTTTTGCATCGTAAAAATAAGCGCCTTCTTCCATTATTGCGTAAACATCAATGTCCTGGTTATTACGCGCTGTTGCTGCGGTGCGTTTGCCATCGGGGCGATTTATTCCGTTGGTTGCCCATAATAAATCCGACAAATCCTGCAAACTGAGTTTTTTGGTAGAAAATTCACGTGTAGAATGTCGGTCGTTCAACGCTTTCATCACAGATGCGCCTCTGTTTTTATTCGGTTCGTTAAGTTTTATGGATTTTAATCCTTGTGCGCCTGCAACTGTTGTTATCAACAACATCATTGCAATAATCAATAATTTTTTCATAATTTTTAAAATTAAATAGTTATTTATATAATGCACAAAATTAAAATAATTTTCATTAACTTATACGAATTGATAAAATATTTTAGAAATAATTTTATTTTATTTGAAAAAATATGCTGAATAATATTAATGTTTATCGTAATATATTTTATCAGGTATTGCAAATTTACGAAAGATGATAAATGTGGCTTTTGTTACAAATGCAGTAACAATCAACATAATTGCGATACTGTAATGTTCTTTTATTTAATGACTGGGAAAGCCAATAATTATTGATGTTACATTCTGAAATATATTATACCGTTCATTATAAATATTTTATATTTAATTTTACGGGTTATTTTATGTTTTGCTTTATTTTTCTTATATTTGTGCCAAATTTACTGTATGAGAGTTTCGCGATTAACAGAAATAGATCCTTTTTTGATTCCTTTTGAGCGCACTATTAAACGCCGTTTTGACGAAATGCAGAAAAAGGAAAAAGATATTACAGGCGGAATGTCGCTATCGGATTTTGCTAACGGATATCTTTATTTCGGACTGCATCATGTTAACAATAACTGGGTTATTCGTGAATGGGCGCCAAATGCAACGAATATTTATATTATCGGTGAATTTTCAAACTGGAAGCCGCAGCAAAAATATAAACTTACAAAAATAGAGAACGGAATTTGGGAAGGCGTTTTTGTAAATTCTTTATTGAATCATCTTGATTTATACAAACTTTACGTAGAATGGAACGGAGGCGCAGGCGAACGTATTCCGTCATATTCGCAGCGTGTTGTTTTTGATGACAAAACACATATTGCAACAGCACAGGTCTGGCATAAAACAAAGTACAAGTTCAAAAACAAAGCGCCCGAAGCCGTAAAAAATCCGCTGATTTATGAAGTTCACGTGGGCATGAGCAGCGAAGAATTGAAAATATCAACATACAACGAGTTTAGACACAGCATTTTGCCGAGAATAAAAAAACTTGGTTACAATGTCATTCAACTTATGGCAATTCAGGAACATCCGTATTACGGTTCGTTTGGTTATCAGGTATCCAATTTTTTTGCGCCTTCGTCTCGGTTCGGCACGCCTGATGAATTGAAACATCTTATCGATGCTGCTCACGGCGAAGGAATTGCCGTTATTCTGGATATTGTTCATTCTCATTCTGTAAAAAACGAGAATGAAGGATTAAGCCGTTTCGACGGCACCGAATATCAGTATTTTCACAAAGGCGAACGTGGAAATCATCCTGTTTGGGATTCGCGCTGTTTCGACTATGCAAAAAACGAAGTTATTCACTTTTTACTTTCAAACTGTAAGTACTGGCTTGAAGAATATAAATTTGACGGTTTTCGTTTCGATGGCGTTACAAGCATGATTTACACGCATCACGGACTTGGAATTGATTTTGGCGATTATCGACTGTACTTTGATGGAAATCAGGACGAAGATGCGCTTACATATTTGTATCTCGCAAACAAACTGATACATTCGCTAAATTCTAAGGCTGTAACAATAGCCGAAGATGTAAGCGGAATGCCCGGAATGGCAATATCTCAGCAACTTGGCGGCATAGGTTTTGATTTCAGAATGTCGATGGGCGTTGCCGATTTCTGGTCGAAAATAATCAATGAACGTCGCGATGAAGACTGGATTGCAGGCGATATATTTTTCCGCATGTCCGAAAAACGTTTTGAAGAAAATACCGTAAGTTATGCCGAATGTCATGATCAGGCAATGGTTGGCGATAAAACAATAATGTTCAGACTTGCCGACAAGGAAATGTATTCGTCTATGAGCGTGTTTACGCCGAATATTATTATTGACAGAGCGATAGCATTGCACAAAATGATACGTCTTATAACCGTTTCGCTTGCAGGCGGTGGTTATCTTAATTTTATGGGAAATGAATTCGGACATCCAGAATGGATTGATTTTCCCCGACAGGGAAACAGTTTCAGTTATTATTATGCGCGGCGTCAATGGCATCTTGAAGATGACAAACTGCTGAAATATCAATACCTTCGTAATTTTGATGAAGATATGATAAAACTTGTGAAAACATACGGCATCTTTTCAAAACAACCGAAACAGATTGTATGCAACAACAGCGACCAGGTCATTATTTTTGAGCGTAATTCATTGTTTTTTGCTTTTAATTTCAGTCCTGAAAAATCATATACGGATTACGGATTTGCAGCAAACAAAGGAAAATATCAGATAATTCTTGACAGCGACAGCGAAAAATATTACGGTTTCAAACGCAATGACGATAATATTATTCACATGACCAAACGAGAAGACGGAATCGACATGCTGAAACTTTATCTTCCGAGCAGAACGGCATTGGTATTGACAAAATTCAAATAATAACTTTCTTCGGAAAATTATTTATAAATGATTGCCGAAAAAATCTAATCTATTTTAAAATTTTATGTAAATTTGTAAAAAATAAATTACACCATGAAAGTTTATACAAAAACAGGCGACAAAGGAACAACTTCTTTAATAGGCGGTACACGTGTTCCAAAATTTCACATTCGCGTTGAAGCATACGGAACGGTTGACGAATTGATTTCATACATAGGACTGATTCGTTCTCAAAAAATCGACCTGAATATTATCGAAATCCTGCACCTGATTCAAATCAAACTGATGGATATTGCAGCAATTATCGCAAGCGATGAAAAAGCAAAAAAACTTCGGCAGATTACTGAAGATGATATTAATATCATTGAAAAAGAAATTGACGGATACAGCGCAGAACTCGAACCGCTTAAATATTTTGTACTTCCGGGCGGACACAGTATTCCGGCATTTTGCCATATCGCAAGATGTATTTGCCGACGGGCGGAGCGTATGATTTTGCGTGTGAATGACGAAATTTCTATTCCTGAAAATGTGATGATATACATAAATCGTTTGTCGGACTATTTTTTTGTTCTTGCACGCAAACTGCATAAAAATCTTGGCGTTCAAGAAATTTTTTGGATACCTGATAAATAAATTATTAACATTTTTATTAATTAATTTTTGTAAAATTTTCATCAAACATGTTGTTCAAACCAAAATTATTTATATTTTCGCATTTTCAAAACATGATGTTGAATTGTTAATTAATTGATTATTAAATTTTATACTATGTACTGGACATTAGAACTTGCTTCAAAACTGGAAGACGCACCTTGGCCGGCGACTAAGGAAGAATTAATTGACTACGCTGTACGTTCCGGCGCTCCGTTGGAAGTTGTTGAAAATCTTCAAGAACTGGATGATGATGGAGAAATTTATGAAAACATTGATGATATTTGGCCTGATTATCCGAGTAAGGATGATTTCTTTTTTAATGAAGATGAATATTAATTGAAAAATTTTGTAAAGACAGAAGAGTTTGTTTGGTCTTCTGTCTTGCTATATACAACAATACGTAAATTTTCGGTATGCATATCATAGAACTTGAAAACATGGAATTTTTTGCCTGTCACGGATGCTTCAACGAAGAACAGGTTACGGGGAATAAATTTATTGTAAACTTGAAAATCATTACAGACGAATCGCTGTCGGAAATTACCGATAACATTGATGATGCGGTTAATTATCAAGCCATATATAATATTGTTTGCAGAGAAATGAAACAGACATCGCATTTACTTGAAAATGTTTGCAGGCGCATAATTGATGCCGTTTGCGCCGAAACAGAAAACATAAAAAACATAACCGTAAAAATCAGCAAACAAAATCCTCCAATGGGTGGAAAAGTAGCCTGTGCAAGCGTTACAATGCAAAAAGACCCTGTTCCGAAATAGACTTACAAAAAACGAGTGATAGCCCAGAAATGGCAAAAGTAAAAAACAAACAAAAGTACGTCATTGCACATCGCAAAGCGGTGAAGCAGGAAGCAATGGTAGCAACATGAAATGATTTAGAAAAGTTCAATATACATTAAACGGAAATTCTACCTTTGTAAACTCTTAAATAATATATGGGAAATACGTATGTAATCCATTCCCGAATTTACCTTAGGCGCTATTTCGTGGTCAGAAAAGAAATTTACAGGCAATGCAAAAACTGCTATGCACAACACATACAGATTTTCGCTTGCATGGACTTTTGGTAACCAATAATAGTAAAATTGCGATTATGATTTGCAGTAAAAGCCTGTTTTCAAAATGAAAATGAATATGCAAATGTTGTTGTTATTGCATCTGTTTTCCTGTTTGCAATTAACAGATTTCTGTTTTGCCATACTACATTTGCGCTGATATTGTGTTTTTTGAGTAATACAAATGTGGCATTAGCTCTTACGTTGAATACTTTTATTTGCGTATGTCCGCCGTTCATATTAACATTGTAGGAAGTGGAAAATCCTGTCGTTAATGTTTTCTTCAAAAAACCTGCCGTGATGCCGAGCATTGGTCCGAAAGTATGCGATTCCGACAAACCGCCGTAATTATACGAATAATTTGCAGATGCCGTAATGTTTATTCCTCGTTTGAGCAGAGACAGATTATAAATCAGCGATGAATTGAGAAATCGCGAAACGTTTCCCTGCAACGAAACTTCGCCCTGTTTGTCGGCTGATTCTTGATAACTTATGGTCAGATTTAACCGTTGGCTGTGATTTTCAGTCTGTTTAAATCCGTAAGTTACAGAACCATCTATCGTTTGCGACAACTGTGTGTAATTGAGCGTATCCATATTGTCGTAAGGCGATGTTTCGTTTATATAGTCGAATTGTGATTTCAAATTGCGGTAACTTTGGAATGTTGAATAGTTTGCCGACATTTGCAGCGTTTCGGACGGATTGTAATTTAAGTTTACCGAACCCACATATCGAGTATTTTTATTGTCGTTAACGTTTTTCAAATCATCGCGTTGAACGCCGAAATTTACGGCAATATTTGCCTTGTCGCCTTTTAAAAACGGACGTGCATAATTCAGAGTAATATTTTCGTAATCGCTGTTAAAATAATATGCTCCGAGCGTTTTATAGTCGGGGTCAATACGTTCGTAACCAATGCCTATTGTATTTTTTGCAAGCTGCCAGTTCAATTTTGAATTGAATGCGCCGTATATGCCTGTTGATGTTTTATTTCCAAAGATATTACCGAAAAACGATGCTTTATTATCCTTTGGCGCTCGAATGTCATGAGTGAGAAAACTGACTGCATATTCTGCAATAAAAGTTACGTTTTTTAGTAAATTCAGTCTGACATCCACACTTATCACCGAATTTTGCATTGGTTTAATTCCAAGACTGTCAAGGACATTTTCCATCTGTGGATTTTTTGTATCCTTTGCCCCGAAGTACGTTAATCCCAACGAATATTTTTCAACATCATACTGCGCTTTTATTCCATATCCGAAGCGTTCGTAATTTGGCATTAATGATGGCGTTTCGGCTGAATATTCAATCTTTTTGAGCAAACGTCCGCCCATTACGCTTATTCTGAATTTTTCCGGCGACAGGTCAAGTCCTCCGCCAGTAAACTGATGTCCGTTGAGCGTGTAAGGTGAAAACGACATCGACACATCGCCGATATGTCCTGTTATCCATTTATATGTAGGATGCAGGCTCAAACGGTTCGGCAATGACGGATACGACATGTTTTTACCGAGATTTGTAAGATTTATGCTTATAGGTATGTTGATTTGTCCGTAAATGCTTGTGTTCAGATTTCCATTGATATAATACGTCCAACTTTGCCTGCCTGACTGCTGATTGCCGCTGTAAAAAACCGAACCCATCGCCAAACCGCCTGTGAATGTGAACGGCTTGTTTTTGAACATATTGCCTATATCTTCGACATTAACTGCCTGTGAAAATACGCTTTTTGCAAAAAAACATAAAACGAGTATAACCAAAATTTTTTTCATCTTCATTTTATCGGGATATTACTGTTTTTGAAATTTAATATCTGCAAGTATGTACGAATTACCGCCATCGGATATAAATCCTTTTATCTTTATCGCGCCTTTGATGCCTGCGGCGGTTTCAAACAAAACAATACGCGGAATTTCAATGTTGGTAAACCATGAATTTATATTGCTGTTGCCGCTTATATCAAGCGTTTCAAGCAGGCTGTCATCAGTCATGGCATCAAAATCCGAACTTGTAAATGTCAGCGAAGTTTCGTCAATCCGATTTATAAAAAACGTTTCGGTGGCATTCGGTATTTCCATAAAACCCGAAGACATTGTAAGGTCGGGAGATGTGAAATAACAGCGGTTGAAACTTGCATCCAAGCCGAAAAATACAAGATTTATTTTATCGCCGTTAGTCGCATTTACGTTGTCGGATGTAATGATTTCGCGCAAAGCGAGCGAGTAAAAACAGCCAATCGCCTGCTCTGCCGATTTTATTCCGAATTTTACATCTTTAACCGTATAAAGATTTGTATTGGGTTTTACCGTAATTTGTCTGCTCGCCGTTTTTGTTTCTTTTTCATTCGTGGCGGTTAATTCTATCAGATATGTTCCTGCATCTTGTATGATTACGCTTGTATTTTCGGCGTTTGCATCGGCAATCGTTGCTCCTGCGCATGTCCATGTATATGCAAGTCCGCTCACGGTTCTGTTTATCAGATTTGCAGTAAACGGAACTTCATAATCAAAATCGTCAAACGAAGGCTCAATGTCAAAGTCAACATTTATCGGAGCATCCAGATTTACTGTTCTGTATGTTGAAAATGATTGACGTCCATTGCTAACGGTCAACGTAATTGTATGCTCGCCATGAGTTGCAAAATGCACATTTTCGGGATTTCGCTCAAAGGATGAAGCGGGGACGCCGTTTTCGAACGTCCATTCAAAAGTTGATGCGCCGACCGTTGTGTTTGTGATTTTAACATCGGCCGGAGCAAAGTTATTGATTAAAACTTCCGCATCAAACGAAACATTTACGGCGGAATCAACCGAAAATGTAAATTCTTTTATGTCGTGTTCTGTGTTGTTCCACGCTTCGAGAACTATTGTATATGTTCCCGATGCGCTGTAAACGACTGTCGGCGGCTGTTTCTCGGAGGATTCGGATGGCAAGCCTCCCTCGAATGTCCATTTGTAAAAGTCGGCGCCGGTACTGTTATTTTCCAGTATAACTCTCACAGGCGCTGTGTAGTTGTCGTTTTCAACAATCGCTGAAAATTCGGATTTCACCAACAGTGTAGCTTCCTTGTAGCATGACACAGTGTAAATCAAAACTGCTGTTATTAAAAGTGTTTTTTTCATTGTATCTGTATTTTTATTTTTTTATATATCATAATTTTTTCTTTCGTACTATGCAGGGCAGAACCTTGAATTAATGTTATCATTACATATGACATCTATCAGCGCAAACGTTTCTTTTGCCGTTTGAAGATTATCATCGCTTTCCGTCGCTAAACAGGCGGACGTTAATCCTGTAAGGAAAAATGCCGCAAGACATATTTTTATTATTGCTTTCATGTTGACGTGTATTTTAATTTTCATTTATTTTTACTTACCTGTTCTATCAGTTCTAAATTCTTTTTATCTTCGGGAGTTAATAAATGGCTTACATCTGTTAATCTGTTTTTATCATAATTACTACTATAAAAACTATATAAATTAAAATATGCTTGTAAAAATTTATCATTAAAAGCATAATTATGTTTTGCAAAAATCATATTGCGCAATATTCGCAAATCAAAAGCATCAAAACGGTCCAAGTCCGAAGCCGTTAACTCTATATTTTCATAAATTTCATACAAGACTTTCTCTTTGAACGGATTTGGGATAAATGGGATTAAAACAGCTATTTTGTTTTTTTGTGAATCCAAATTTGATTTTAATAAAAATTGTTTTGTTTCTTGATTAGATATAACTATCCCATAAATATCTGCATTAATTTTTTTGAGTTTACTAAAAATATTTCCGTCTGAACTCATGATACAATTAGTCCAGAATAAAAATTTTCCTGAAAAATCATAAAACTGTATCATGTTCACATTGGCATTTATATTTTCTTTAAGAATGTCATTATTTTTAGAAAGTATCAATTTTCTACTAATTTCATCATAGATGTAATATTGTTCATCGGATATTTCGTCTCCATAATATAAATCAGCAATGTTGAGGAAAATATCATTTGTATTAGTGAATTTTATAATTTGAGATATACCATAATATGGCTTTTTTATAATTGTATCAAGATTAATATGGCTTTTTATATTTTTATCTTTCAGATTTTGTATGTATACTGATTTATCTTTTGAATAGTATAACTTTTCATTTGCCATAACAAAATTGTTACAACCTACCGCATAAGTATCAAATGTCATCAATGTATTATTTCTAAAATCAAAACTATAATAATTATAAGTATTGCCATGTTGTGGTCCTTTCATATAAATTACATGGTCGGATTTATCAAAGTAATATGATTGCAAATTAATGCCTGAACTTATTG
>JAIRRX010000090.1 GCA_031255755.1 Prevotellaceae bacterium
ATATGTTTCGCAGGAATTGTAACAGAATCAAAGGAACTTATCACAAAAAAAGGAAAACCTTTTGGTCGCGTAACAATAGAAGATTATTCGGGAACATATTCATTTTCACTTTTTGACAAAGAATGGATAGATTATAAAAATTATTTCACGCTCAATTATTTTTTAATGATACGCGGAAACATTACCGAACGCAGAAAATTTATACGTAAGGATGAAAACGGAAAAAATATTGAAAACAATGATATTCCCATTTTCGACTTGAAAATTGAAAAAATAATGATGTTGCACAGTGTTCGGGAAGATTTGATTTCGTCAATAGAAATTATTCTGCCGCTTAGCAAAATAACAAATGATTTTATAAAAAGGATAAACAAACAAATATCTGCAAATAAGGGCAATAAAAAACTTTGTTTTGTAATTATCGAAGAAGAAACAAATACAAAAATAGAACGAATATCACGTAAATATAGAGTAAATATTTCAACTGAATTATTGGAATATCTGAAAAATAATTATATAAATTACAAAATAAATACTTACTAATTATAGTTAAAAACAAACGCACAGTAATTACAAATTCGGTTTATATTTGGCTGTTAAACTACACCTTAACATTGCTAAATCAAAACAGAATGATAAAATCACAAAAAATCGAATATTGTCAACATGATTCCATATTCTCCACTACAAAGTACGCTAACGACAAATGAATAGTCAGCTTTTGAAATTGATTTATAATGTAATACGTCATTGCAAGGAGTGTAATGACAAAAAGCCATCTTTTATAAATAATGTTCCAATAAGGCTATTCTTGGAAAAAGTTTTTATAATGCTCGTACCGTTCGAGGATTTCACGAACAAACAAAATCGTTTCTTTGCTTAAAAAATATCTTTGTTGCGAAGTTGATTTTTGGTTGTGTGTTTTTTTCATGTTTGCATTTTCAACATCAGCCCAAATGCTTGGATTAAGCCCTTGACGTTCTGTGTTTTTTCTGAAAATGTCAATCTTTCCGTGTCCCGAATTGTAAGCGGCAAGTACAAATTTTATACGTTCATCGGCATTTATAGTTGAATCGTTAGCAAAATGTTTTTCAAGAAACTTTATTAATTTTATTCCTGCCGCAATATTTTTTTCATTATTATCAATACTGTCAAAGCCGAGAAATTCTGCTGTTTGTCTGCGTATTTGCATCAATCCAGATGCATCCTTGCGAGATTTTACATCAGGAATAAATTTTGATTCCTGACAGATGAGCGATGCTGTCAAACGCCAGTCCCAATCTATTGTATTGCTGTATTTTTTTATCAAAGTGTCGTATTTGGAAATATATGATTGCTGTCTGTTTATATTTTTAACAGCATTATATTTTGATGCTAACAACTTATAATCTTTTGTTTCGACATACGAATTTAACCACAAGGAAATATTTCGCGCAAGTCCGTTATTTTTAAGACTTACAAGCCAGTGAGTATGCCGCAGAGCGTTTTCAATGAAGATGTGATTGATATTTTTTAACTGTAAAACACTGTCGGTTTGCATATCACACACAGCAATATCTACAACGTTTGAAGACAGCAGATGCAGGCGTTTGTCAATATCTTCCTCCATAATAAAAACAGGTTCGCGGTCTATGGTCTTGCAGTATTTGGTTATCAGTTCAAAATTATAGCCTGCCACCTGTCCGTTTTTCAAAAAATATGAATTATCGGCAGAGCCAAGCGCCACAACAAGGCAATCTTCCTTAACAAAACAAAATATTGTACGGTTATCGGTAATCTTTTGAGGATACAGAAATATCAAGCATGCGACAAGCAGAAATATTTTTGCTTTATGCCGTTGCGTAAGGCGGAGTATGTAAATTTTACAGAATTTCAAAATATTATTGTTTAATTGAAAAAATGCCACGTTATACCAAGTCGAAGCAGCATTGTGTTGTTTCTCGGGTAGTGCAAAGCCGAAAAATATTCAGACCCTAACGAATTTTTGAAGATATTCGACATTTTTCCAAAAATAACAGTACGTTTCCACTTTAAATTAATAAACGCTTCGGTGTAAGGAAAATTCCCTGTTTTCTTTTCTTTTTGTACGTGAAAATCGCCCAGTGCAGGATTATATGCGTAGGCGTAGTAACTCGTGTTGTATCGTGCGTCCAGTCCTATCTGTGCGATAAGTACGGATTTTACCAGCGATGCCTGTAAATACCAGCTTGCATGTGCGCTTATTTTAGGTAATGGAAGTATGTTTTCGTTTCCAGAAATTTGCATTAATATTTCGTTATCAAAATGGAACAGCCCAAGTTTGAAATTTTTTCTGATAAAAAATGATGTAACGCTCAAGTTGTCGCTGTATTGACGTGGTGAAGCCGAAGTATCATAATAAATATAATCTTTAATTAACGCCTGTTTCATCCCAAGTTCCAAATCCCAATCCGGAATTGACAATGTGCCTTCGATTTGCGTTCGTGTTGTTGTTGCAAAATCATTATTCCATATCAAATGATTTGAATAATAGTTTTTTTCAAAAAAATTGGCTTCATACAGATGAAACAGAAATCTTCCCTTGAGATGTATCCCATTTGTTAAAGGATATAATGAAAAGCGAATGTTTCCATCTACCATAAAATTTGTTTTACCTGTGATAAAATATCTTGTATAGCCGTTCCATTCAAAATATTTGCTGAATTTTCCGGCTGCATTTGCATAGAAATACAGACTGCTTTCCGAAGATTTATTTTCATTTGTAAGGTATTGATCGGGATTGAAGAGATAATACTGCTGGCTGCGATAAGCCAAACCTCCCGATACGGCAGAAAGAATTGCATCCGAAGCCCACGGCTGAATACGCGCAAAGATTTTGGCATCAAAAAACGATGTATGTGTTGAGTCGCGAGTTCGTTCCGCATTGTAATACCAGTTTTGATAATAATTTTCATCATCTCCTCTGGCATCCGTATATATTCGTTTGAAAGTTGTATATTCAAACGAATTACCGAGATATATCAGCGTGCCATCATCTATTTTTGTTTCGGTATTTTCGTCTTTGTTTTTTTTGAAAAAATTAATCGGAATACCAAGCGAATGAGTAAAAAACAGTGTTTGTTTTCGCAGGTTATTACGTGCATTTCTAAGGTTTACATCGATGTTTTCAGAAGGAATAATCGTATCAGTAATATCCGAATCGTTTTGTATTCCTCCGTTTTCTCTGTTTGATATATTGTTAAACGAATATGCAGCGTGAGCAACATAGCGTTTCCCCGTATAATCGGCAAACAGCGACAGGGCTTTATTGTCGGTTGTTTCGTTTATGTATTGTCCTTTTGTTCCGTAACGCTGATAAAGCAGTCCGATATTTAATACAGGTTTAATATTTTGCGTATGCAGGATTCTAATATTCGATTCTTCGTTGAGTTTACTTCCGGAAGTTTGATACGACAAAACGGTAAAAGGTCGTTTGGTATTGTAAAACGGCGTATTATCGGGCGTAAAGGCATAAATATCGTAAGGCTCGAAAAACTTGAAATATTCGTTACCGGAGCGTTTAAAAAAATCATGAGACACCGCTGCGCTTCCTGCTGCTCCGAGAAAAGTTGCACCTGTTGAAGATTTAAAAAACGGATATTCAACTCGAACATCATTAGGCAGGGTATCGTTGATAGGAATACGTTCTATTGTATTAAAATACGGATTATGTTTCCATGAAAAATTAATAATATTTTTGTGCCAGTCGCCGAAGATATATGTAACAAGCGTATCGGTTTTTGTTTTCTCCTGTTTGGTATTTGCACTTCCAAGAATATCCAAAGAATCGGTTTGGCAAAAGATTTTACTTCCGACTGTTATTAAAAACAGCAATAAAATATATTTCAAAAAACATCGTTTCATTTGGCAAAAATAATGAATTTTATTGTTTTAAGAACAAACAGCATAAAGATATTTTAAAATAGTAGCCTTTTTATAAAATAAATCAGATTAAAAATGCTGCGCTTCGGTTGCTTCGTCATTCGTTGCACTCATTCCTCGCAATGACAGGTTGTTTCACCCTTGCGGGTTCGCAATGACGGACAAAGAAATCGCTAACATTTTCTGTTTTCAATATTATTTTTTATATCATCTGATTTATAAATCTTAATAAAATTTAGTACCTTTGCAGACAAACAAAATAAA